>CAYSKY010000040.1:0-13468 GCA_964431425.1 uncultured Burkholderiales bacterium | reverse complement strand
GTTGGCGGCAGCGTGAGAGGCCACCTTCGGCGGCGACAAACTCGGTGGCTGCCTCCTGGAGCTTCGGTTGCAGGGCTTCTTTGGCTGCTCCGCTTTCCTTGCTGAACTGGGTGTATGCGTCGATATACATGTTCATCGACGACATGATCGACGTGCGCACGGTACCCACGCACTCGTCGGCCTGCATGTTCTGGGCTTCGGTGCGGATGGCCGCCATCTTCTGGATGATGCCGCCGATTTCGCTGCGCCCGGTCTTGGTGGCTTCTCCCAGCGTGTCCTTGAAGCGGCGGATGATCGCGGCCAGTGCATCGGCGTTCTGCGAACGTTCGGCACGGGCCCGGTCGGCGCGCACCGATTCATCCGCCGCCGCCTTCTGTTCCTCCAGGCGCCGTGCGGTATCGCGCTCCTGGTTCTTCAGCGAGTCGCCGGTGGCGGCCGGTGTGGCGGGCGCGGCGGGCTTGTCCTTGCAGGCCGACAGGGTGGCCGCCAGCAGGATCGCAAATACAGCGAGAAAGCGATGTTTGTTGGTCATGGCATGTCCAGTACGTAGTTCGGAAAGGGGCAACGATACAACTAGCCGGCGCGTGCGGCTTTGCGCCTGCCGGGGGAATTTTGCCGCATCTGTTGCAGTTCGTCGTTGATGCGGCCGGCGGTGGTGACAAACAGAAACGGCAGCACGGCATGGATAACGGCGGCAAGCCCGCCGGCCAGCATTTTCAACCCGAAGCGCAACGCAAAACCGAAGTGTTCGCCATAGGTTTCGTTGACAGCGCGGGGATGTGCGGTAAAGGGGTTGGCCATGGGCGAGCAACACAAAAAGCAGGCACTACCTTACCACTACGGCGGCCCGGGGGTTGGTAGCGCCGATTGGCGTCACCAACCCCCGGGAAAAGCCGGAGATTAATTAGCCCCCATCAGTGCGACAGTGGTGTCGAGCATGCGGTTGCTGAAGCCCCACTCGTTGTCATACCAGGACGACACCTTTACCAGGCGCCCGGATACCTTGGTCAGCGTGGCATCAAAGCTGGAGGAGTGCGCATCGTGGTTGAAGTCGATCGAGACCAGCGGCGCGGTGTTGTAGTTGAGGATGCCCTTCATGCCCGGTTCCGCGGCGGCGGCTTTCATGATGGCATTGACTTCTTCCACCGTGGTATCGCGTGCGGCAATGAACGACAGGTCAACGACCGACACATTGATGGTCGGCACGCGGATGGCATAGCCGTCCAGCTTGCCGTTCAGTTCGGGCAGCACCAGGCCCACGGCAGCGGCGGCGCCGGTCTTGGTGGGGATCATCGACATCGTGGCCGAGCGGGCGCGGCGCAGGTCCTCGTGCATCACGTCAGTCAGCACCTGGTCGTTGGTGTAGGCGTGGATGGTGGTCATGAGGCCGTTGACCAGACCGATCTTCTCGTTCAGCGGTTTCACCAGCGGTGCGAGGCAATTGGTGGTGCAGGAGGCATTGGAAATGACGGTCATGGCCGAGGTCAGTACGCCGTGGTTCACGCCATAGACGACGGTGGCGTCCACATCCTTGCCGCCCGGGGCGGAAATGATCACCTTCTTCGCGCCGCCCTTGAGATGGGCCGAAGCCTTTTCCTTGGTGGTGAAGAAGCCGGTGCACTCCATCACCACATCCACGCCCATTTCGCCCCACGGCAGTTGCGACGGATCACGCTGGGCCAATACGCGGATGCGGTCGCCGTTGACCACCATGTGATCGCCTTCCACCACGACCGTACCGGGGAACTTGCCGTGCGCGGTGTCGTAGCGTGTCAGGTGGGCGTTGGTTTCGACCGGGCCGAGGTCATTGATGGCAACGATCTGGATATCGTGCTTCTTGTTGCCTTCGTAGTGGGCGCGGAGGATGTTGCGGCCGATGCGGCCGTAACCGTTGATGGCGACTTTGATGGTCATGATGGCTTTCCGGTTGCGGGTTTGAGGACAGACAGCAGGCGTGCTTGGCGCTGGCGTTGGGCAGGCGTTGATTGCACTGATTCAGCCCTTCATTTTAGCGCATCCCCCCTCCCATCCCAAGGGTATTTCCCGCATTGCGACTGCACCGAATGGCGGTCAAAGCGGGATAATGCAAGGTTAATGGACAGAATCGTCATCGCCTCCAACAATGTCGGCAAGCTGCGCGAATTCAGCGCACTGCTGGCGCCGCTCCGGCTTTCGGTCGTCGCCCAGTCGGCGTTGGGAATCGGCGAAGCGGAAGAGCCGTTCGACACCTTCGTTGAAAACGCGCTGGCCAAGGCGCGTCATGCAGCCAGCGTGTCCGGGTTGCCGGCGCTGGCTGACGACTCGGGTATCTGCGTTCCCGCCCTGGGCGGGGCGCCCGGCGTGCATTCCGCCCGGTATGCGGGCGAACCGCGTTCCGACGCCCGCAACAACGCCAAACTCATCGCTGCCTTGCAGGGCCAGCCCGACCGGCGGGCATTCTACTACTGCGCGCTGGTGCTGCTGATGCACCCGGGCGATCCCCATCCGCTGGTGGTGGGTGCAGAGTGGCACGGCGAAATCGTCGATATGCCGGCCGGTGACGGCGGTTTCGGCTACGACCCGTATTTTTTTGTACCCGAATTCGCCTGCACGGCCGCTGAGCTGCCGGCCGACACCAAGAACCGCGTCAGCCACCGCGGCAAGGCTATGCAGATGCTGGTGGAAAAGCTCGGCACGTGGCGCTGATTTCTCCGCCGGGCGCAACAGCGCTGGCGCTGGCTTCGCTGCCGCCGCTGTCCCTTTACATCCACATTCCGTGGTGCGTGCGCAAATGCCCCTACTGCGATTTCAATTCGCACGAGGTCAGGCCAGCGCCGGCCGGATCGCTGGCCGGCATCCCCGTCCAGGGCGCCGTGCCGGCCGCCCCGCAGGAACGCCGTTATGTGGATGCGCTGATCGCCGACCTGGACCGCGCGCTACCCGGCATCTGGGGGCGGCGGGTGTACACCATCTTTTTTGGCGGCGGTACGCCCAGCCTGTTGTCGGCCGCGGCGATCGACGAAATACTCGGCGCAGTGCGCGCGCGGGTGACGCTGGATTCCGCCGCCGAAATCACCATGGAAGCCAATCCCGGCACCTTCGAAGCGGACAAGTTCCGCGGTTTTCGCGATGCCGGCGTGAACCGGCTCTCAATCGGTATCCAGAGTTTCAACGATTCGCACCTGCAGGCATTGGGCCGCATTCACGGCAGCGACGACGCCCGACGCGCCATTGAGATTGCAAAGCAGAACTTCGACAACATCAATCTCGACCTGATGTTCGCATTGCCGGCCCAGACGCTGGCCCAATGTGCGCAGGATGTGGAAACCGCACTGTCCTTCGGTACTCCGCACCTGTCGATGTACCACCTCACGCTCGAACCCAACACCCTGTTCTACCGTTTTCCGCCGCCACTGCCGGACGACGACCTGGCGGCGGACATGCAGGAGATGATCGAAACGCGTCTTGCCGACGCCGGTTACGCCCACTACGAAACCTCGGCGTACGCCAAACCGGGCAGGCAGTGCCGCCACAATCTCAATTACTGGCGTTTCGGCGATTACCTGGGCATCGGCGCCGGTGCCCACGGCAAGATCACCTTTCACGACCGCGTGACGCGCGAAGCCCGCCACAAGCAACCGCAGGCCTTCATGGACGCGGCGCTGGCCGGTGGCGCGATTCAGGAGTCCAAAGCCATTCACGCTACCGAACTGCCATTCGAATTCATGCTCAATGCACTGCGACTGAGCGATGGATTCCCGCTGGCGCTGTTTGTGGAACGCACCGGGCTTCCGGTGACCGTGCTGACCGCCGCACTCGATGCCGCCGAGGCAAAGGGGCTGATCGAACGGGATCATGTTCGGGTGCGACCGACCGAGAAAGGGCGGCTGTTCCTGAATGATTTGCTGGAGATGTTTTTGCCGGAGGCTGGTTAAGTCGATCGGCGACGGTCGGCGTGTTGGTGGTTTCGCACGTCCGTGCCCGCCAGAGGTGCCCGCCTGCGCGGGTACGACAGCGAGTTGAAATCAAAGGCAAAACACCAGCATTGATGCGCCTCTCCAGCCAAAAATGCGCCAGAAGCCGCGCCAATGCTGGGGTTTGGCCTTTTAGTGGGGCTACTGGATATCCAGGAACTGGGCTTCGAACTCCGCCGCCGGCAGCGGCTTGGAGAAAAAGAAACCCTGATATTCGTCGCATTCCAGGTCGCGCAGCACGCGGTACTGGTCTTCGCTTTCCACGCCTTCGGCCACCACGTTGAGCTTGAGGCTGTGGGTCATCGCGATGATGGCGCGGATGATGGCCTCGTCGTTCACATCGGTGCCGATGTCGCGCACGAACGAGGAATCGACCTTGATGGAATCCACCGGCAGGCGCTTGAGGTAGGAGAGCGAAGAATACCCGGTGCCGAAATCATCGATGGCGATGCCGAGTCCCATGGCGCCCAACCGCGTCAGCAGCTCGGCGTTCTCGTCGATGTTTTTCAGCAGCATGCTCTCAGTCAGCTCCAGCTCCACCACGCTGGGGTCGATATCCGCTGCCTTGGCCGCCTGGCTGATGGCGCGCAGCAGGCGCTCCCCGTCGAACATCTGGCCGACCGAGAGATTCACCGCGAGGCGCAGGTCCAGGTCGCTTTTCTTGCGCCACTCGGCTATCTGCTGGAAAGCATGTTCAAACACCCATTCGCCGATGGAGACGATGAGGCCCGCGTCCTCGGCCACGCCGATGAACTTGTCCGGCATCAGCAGGCCGCGGCGGGGGTGCTGCCAGCGCAGCAGCGCTTCCACGCCCGTGACCTTGCCCGTCAGGAACGACACCCGCGGCTGGTAATGCAGCAGTAATTCATCGCGCCGCAGCGCGGTGCGCAGGAAGGTCTCGATGGTCAGCCGCTCCTGGGCGCGGCTGTTCATTTCATGCGAGAAGAACTGGTAGTTGTTACGTCCCTTGGCCTTAGCATCGTACATGGCCACGTCGGCGTGCTTCATCAGGGTTTGCGGGTCGCGGCCGTCGGCTGGATAGACGCTGATGCCGATCGAGCAGGAGGTATTGAGATGCTGGCCGTTGACCATAATGGGCGCGGCCATGGACGCGATCATTTTGTCGGCCACATTCTGGGCGTCTTCCTGGTCCTCGGCGTCCTCGCCCTGCGGCAGGTTTTCGAGGATCACCGCAAACTCGTCGCCACCGAGCCGCGCAACGGTATCAGTCGCGCGTACGCAGGCGGACAGTCTTGCGGCAACGCGCTTGAGCAACTCGTCACCCACGTCATGGCCCAACGAATCATTGATGGTCTTGAACCGGTCGAGGTCGATGAACATGAACGCCAGGCGCGACTTCTTGCGCGCGGCATTGGCCACGCCCTGCTCCAGGCGGTCGTTGAGCAGCATGCGGTTGGGCAGCTTGGTGAGCGGGTCGCGCGTGGCCAGGAATTCCACACGGTCTTCCGCCATCTTGCGGGTGGTGATGTTGGCAGTGGTACCGGCCATGCGCAGCGCGCGACCGGTGGGGCTGCGCTCGGCGACTTTGCCTTTGCTTTGCATCCATATCCACCCGCCATCGGCATCGGGGACGCGATACTCGGCCGAAAAGTCTGCCGTCTCGCCCTTGGCCGCCGCCAGCAGTGCGGTGCGAAAACGCTCACTGTCATCAGGGTGATTCCAGGAAAGCACCTCCTCGCCGGAGAAGATGTTCCCGGGCCGTCCGATCGGTCGCGCGGCCAGCAGCACGTTCCAGTCGTCGCTGAAATACACCTGGTTGGCGGCCAGGTCCCAGTCCCAGATGGCGAGGTTGGAGCCGCGCAGGGCAAGGTCCAGCCGCTCCTTGGCGCGGGTGATCTCGCGTTCGGCGCGCTTGCGGTCGGTGATATCGCGGCCCACACCCAGGCAATAGCGCTGGCCGGCGATGTCGAGACGGCGCCCGTGAAAAGCATAGGGCACTTCGCGGCCCTGCTTGTCGAGCGTGGCCGCCTCCACCATGGCGTCCTCGTCGTGGTCCAGGATGCGGCGGATGGCATCGGCCACCGCCGGGCGGTCGCGCTCGGCGATGAAATCCAGCGCGCGGCGGGTGGCGATGTCGGCCTGCTCATAGCCGGTGGTCTGGGCGAAGCTCTGATTCCAGCGCACCATTTTTCCGGTGGCATCGAACATGAAAAATGCACCGGGCAGGCTGCGCACCGCCGCCTCGGAAAATTCCTTTTCGTTGCGCAGCTGGCCTTCCGCCGCCTTGCGCGCGACGATCTCGTCTTCGAGCAACTGCTCCAGCCGCAGGAATTCTTCCGTGAGCTCACGGATGCGGTCTTCGGCCGATTCGGTGAAGTCGCTGTAACCGCCACCGGAGTTTCGCCGCTGTTCATTGCGGGCATCCAATCGCGCCTCAAGCCGCGCGGCGGCCAGGTTTGCGAAGTTGATCAGTACGTCAGTCTCGCGGGCGTCGAAATCCCGGGACACGGTGTCCAAGACAGCGAACACCCCGATGACTTCGCGGGCCGGCGAGAGGATGGCGGCACCGGCATAAAAGCAGAGATGGGGGGCGCCACCGACCAGACGGTGATCGCGAAAGCGCTTGCTGGCCAGCAGGTCGGGGATCACGAACACCCGCGACAGCGTGCTGGCGGGATCGGCGGCGGGAAGATAAAAGCTCTCCGCCCGCGACAGCGTCTGCGCCGGAAAACCCACCCGCGCCTTGAACCACTCACGCCAGGGCAACGAAGCGGTTTCGGGCGCATCAAAAAAAGAAATGCCCGCCATGGTGGTCTGCAGGGACGCGGCGGCGCGTTGCACCAGATCGTCGAACGACGGCTCGGGCTTGGTATCGAGGATTTCGAGGCGCTCCAGCGACTCGCGCGTCGCGGGCAACAGCAAGTCGCGGGCGTTCATCTCAACGACGGCTCCGCGCGCTCAGTTGAGCGCGGCCACGACCGGCGCGTGATCCGAAGGACGTTCCAGCTTGCGGGGTTCGACATCAATGACGGAGCTGGCGCAACGCGCCGCCAGCCCTTCGGTAAGCAGCACATGATCAATCCGTAGACCGAGATTGCGCTTGAAGCCGTTCATGCGGTAATCCCACCATGAATAGCTTTTCTCGGGCTGGTCGAACAGGCGAAAGCTGTCCTTCATGCCCAACGCGACGAGTCGCTGGAAGGCGGCGCGCTCCGGTACGCTGCAAAGCACCTTGCCCTCCCAGGCTTTCGGGTCGTACACATCGCGGTCGTCGGGTGCGATGTTGTAGTCACCCAGCAACGCCACATCGCCGTACTCGGCGATCTGCTTTTCCATGTATCCCGCCAGCGCATCCAGCCAGCGAAGCTTGTACTGGTATTTGTCCGATTCGGTGTCCTGGCCGTTGGGGATGTACACGCACACCACACGCACGCCATCGACCGTCGCTGCGATCACGCGCTTTTGTTCGTCCGGAAAATCCGGCATGCCCTTCGACACATCCTCAGCGCGCTTACGGGTGAGAATGGCTACGCCGTTGTATGTCTTCTGGCCGTCGAACACCGCGTGGTAACCGGCGTCCTCAATGGCCGCCAGCGGAAACTTGGCGTCCTCCAGCTTCAGTTCCTGCAGGCACAGGGCATGGGGCTGGTGTTGGCCGAGCCAATCCAGAACGTGCGGCAGGCGCACATTGAGCGAATTGACGTTCCAGGCGGCAAGCTTCACCAGCAGGGCTCCGGCGGCCGGATTATTTGCCGGGCGCGGAAGGCGTGGCGGGTGCGGCCGGAGCCGCTGGTTTGGCTTTGACCCCGGGGTTGAATCTCGGGTAGCCCGCGGAGGTAAGCGCCTCCTGCCATTCACCTTCCGCGAAACCTTTCAGCACCTTGCTGCCGACACTGAGCACCGGCACGGTCTGCTGTCCACCGGTAAGTTTCATCAGCGCGTCATAGCCGGCTTTGTCGGTTTCCGGGTTGCGCTCGGTGAAGAGGATGCCGCGCTTGGTGAGCATCGCACGACCGCCATCGCAGGCCTCGCCGCAGTTGTTCGCATACAGCGTCACCGGGTTGTTCTTGATCGCCTCGCGGACCATGGGTGGCAGGTCGTCCGGGCTGGCGCCGGACCCTACGCCATCACCAAAGTTCTTCTGCTTGACGTCCTTGGCTTCTTTTGGCGGCGGCGTATCCGAATAGGAAATGCGGCCGTCCTTGTCCACCCACTTGTACATTTGGGCGCTGGCCGCGGCGCTGAACGCGGCGGCGAGCAGCGTGATGACGATGATCGATGGGCGCATGGCAAATCTCCTCATGTGTGACGGCCCGCGGCTAGGCGGCGAGCTTGAGGCCATTATGGCGCAACAGGGCGTCCATGTCCGGTTTGCGACCGCGGAACGCGGCGAATGATTCCATCGCCGGCCGGCTGCCACCACGCGCCAGCACTTCGCGCCGAAAACGTGCCCCGGTATCCGGGCTCAGCACACCGGTTTCTTCGAATGCGGCATAGGCGTCGGCGGAAAGCACCTCGGCCCACTTGTAGCTGTAGTAGCCGGCCGCATAACCACCGCCGAAAATATGGCTGAAGGCATGCGGCATGCGATTGAACTCCGGGTAACGGATGACGGCGACCTCGCGGCGAACCTCCGCCACCAGCGCCAGCAGATCGTCTTTCGCCGGATCAAACCCGGCATGCAATTGCATGTCCAGCAATGCGAATTCGATCTGCCGCACAAACTGCATGCCGGCCTGAAAGTTCTTCGCGGCGATCATTTTGTCGAATAGTTCGCGCGGCAGCGGAAGGCCGGTTTCCGCGTGCGAGGTCATGTGCGCCAGCACATCCCACTCCCAGCAGAAGTTCTCCATGAACTGGCTGGGCAGCTCCACCGCGTCCCACTCCACGCCGTTGATGCCGGACACACCCAACACATCCACTTCAGTGAGCAACTGGTGCAGGCCGTGGCCGAATTCGTGGAACAGGGTGATGACATCGTCGTGCGTAAACAGCGCGGGCTTGCCGCCCACCGGAGACGGGAAGTTGCAGGTCAGGAACGCCACCGGATGCTGAACCCGGTCTTGCTTGCGACGGCGGTTGATGGCGTCGTCCATCCATGCGCAGCCACGCTTGCCTTCGCGGGCGTAAACATCCAGATAGAACTGCCCGACGAGCGTGCCGTTGGTGTTGCGCAAATCGAAAAATCGCGCATCTGCGTGCCAGGTTTCGGCCGTGGCCGGCGTGATCCTCAGGCCGTAGAGCGTCTCGATCAACTTGAACAGGCCGCCCAGCACCGCCTGCTCCGGGAAATATTGTTTTACTTCGTTGTCGGAAAACGCGTAGCGGTGCTGGCGCAATTTCTCGGACACGTAGGCCACATCCCACGCATCGAGGTCAGCCATGTTAAGTTCGCTGCGCGCGTAGGCAACCAATTCCTGCCAGTCTCGTTCGGCGTACGGCTTGGAGCGCGCCGCCATATCGCGAAGGAACGCGGCAACGTCATCGGGGGACTGCGCCATTTTTGGCACCAGCGATACCTCGGCGTAGTTGCGGTACCCCAGCAATGCAGCCACCTCGGCACGCAGTTCGAGGATTTCACGCATCACCGCCGAGTTGTCCCAGTCGCGGTTGCTGCCCAGATCCGATGCGCGGGTGACGTAGGCACGGTACAGTTGCTCGCGCAGCGGCCGGTAGCCGGCGTACTGCATAACCGGCATATAAGACGGCGCATGCAGCGTGAACTTCCAGCCGGCCTTGCCGTCCTTTTGTGCGGCGTCGCGCGCGGCGGCAATGGCATCGTCCGGCAGGCCACCCAGCTCATTCTCGTTCTCCACCAGTACGGAGAAGGCATTGGTGGCATCCAGCACGTTGTCATTGAACCTGGACATCAGCGTGGAAAGCTTTTCCTGCACCTCCTGGTAGCGCGCCTTCTTGTCGTCGGACAACTCGGCACCGCCGAGGCGGAAATCGCGCAACTCATTTTCCAGCGACTGCCTTTGAGCGGAATCGAGCGTGGCGTATTCATCGGAAGCGCGTAACGCCTTGTACTTGGCAAACAGTCGCTCATCCTGCGAAACCTCGGCCCAGAACTGGGTCACCACCGGCAACGCTGTGTTGTAGGCCTCACGCAATTCAGGCGAATTCACCACCGCATTGAGGTGACTGATCGTTGCCCAGGCGCGGCCCAGCTGCTCGGTCGCATCGTCCAGCGGGGTAACAAAGTGATCCCAAGACGGCGTGCCGGCATCTGATGCCAGTGTTTCCACCGTCGCCTTGCAGCCTGCCACCAGTTGCTCGATGGCCGGGGCAATGTGCGCCGGCGTGACCCCCGCAAAGCGAGGCAGCGACGAAAAGTCGAGCAAGGGGTTGCTGGCAGGGACAGGCGCGCTCATCGGGTTACCGGTGTTAATTGGGGAGCGGGGATTATATGCCGTCGGCGTACAACAGCCTGTGCCGATCTGCCGGGCCGGGCAACGGCTGCCGTATCAGGGATTGAACCGCGTAATCGGCATGGCCTTGCGAGCCACGCCGGTGATGTCGTAGGTAAAGGCACCATTGCTGGCGTCCGTGAATTCGATGCTGCCAGAGCCGATGACTTTCGCCGGAAGAGTGAGGTAGAGCGACGACAGGTATCCAGAAGCGTGACTTTCATACAGTGTCCCCGAATATCGGAACACCGTACTTTGCCCGCGCGACTCTGCCACCCAGGTACCACCCTGCAAACTGAACCAATAGGATTGGCCGTTGGTGTCATAGCCGAAATAGACCGCAAATGCCTGCCCGCTTGCAACGTCGTGCCACATCATCATGCCGGTGCCCGGCTCCTGCGGATTCCACCAGTGGTCAGAAAAATTGATCCACGGCATACCTGTCGGATTTATAAGGGGCTCGACCTGAATCAGAGTGCTGTAGTCCGGCACGTCCGTGCTGTTGCCCGGAAGAAAAAATTCAGCGGGCCCATGGGTGCCGGCCGGTAACGGGCCAAGCTGAAAGGAGTTGTCGATTCGAACGGTGCGGGAGGGATTGACCCCGCAAGGGATCAGCGGCGCGCAGGAGATCTGCGGCCGTGGAAGGTCAACCGTTCGGGCGCGATACTGGATCTTCTTGTTTGCCGCGGACATGGACCAGGCGGGAGACGGATAGGTCTGTGTGGTCCGCGTCGTGGCGGGAAGGTTGAACTCGTAGCTCAAGTCTACAAAGTTGGGCTGGCCGGCTTTGGTCGCAAGTGCGGTCGCGCCCAAGGGTGGCGTAGGTACCGGCGGCGATACGGATGTTGGCGCAGGGGAGGCGGGCTTGAAGCGCGCCAGGCCAGCTGACGTCGGGCCCGGATAGGAACGCACAACAAGGCCGGTGGTTTCCGAGAAAGGGTCAAAAACCAGCCCACCGCCGAACGATCCGTAATCACCGTTGACCAGCTTCCCTGTGACCCCTCCAGGCGGAAGCGATGCAACGCGAATCTGCGATGAATCGTAAGCGCTTCCCATTGGCGGGCCAACCGTCGTGACCGGATTAATTTCGCGGGTGGTCTTTTGAGAGGCAAGCCCGGGAAGGCTGACGTCGGTGGTTGCAGGCTGGAATACGGCCCAGATCGGGCGCGACTGGGCGTCGTACGTGAACCACGCCGAAAACAGCGCGTTGTCCTTCACGCGGTGCCAGATCATGAGCCCCCAGCCGGGCTCGCTTGGCTTCCACCAGTGGCCGGAGAGATCCTTGGTGAAGAGGTTGTCATTCGCCACCGTGCTTACGCTGCCGGTGACCAGTGGAGTCGAACCTGTCGGCGGCAGCAGGTCAACAGCGTAGGTGCCGTGAAGCAGTTTGCCGACATCGAAATCAAAGTTGGCACGTGAATTGGTGGCCGTGCCTGAAGGCCCGGCAACAAATCGCGGCCGAACCTGCAACCGGCCATTGACCATCAGAACATCCACGCCATCAACGTGCTGTCCGGCCGAGGGCACCGGATAGTCGGTGATGCTTCCGCGCAGGAAATCAACCTCACTGACGTTTGGCGGAAACGCAATCTTCGCGGACTGCGCCCCTGCCATCGCGGGCAGTAGTCCGAGCAGAAAAATCAGGAAGTGCAGACGTAATGCCAAAGCGAGTTCCTGAGCCATGAAATTAACAATTGCTCAGTCTAATCCCTGCAAAGTTCCATGCTCCTGGCTGGCGAAGTATTGCTGCGGGTATCGAATATTGATCCCGCCGGACCAATATTCCTATCCCGCGTAAACCACTTTTCCGCCCACAATCGTGGTGGTCACCCGCGCCTGCATCTCCCGCCGCAGGTAGGGCGAATTCTTGCCCTGGCTGCGCAGCGTCTCGCGCGTCACTGCCCAGAAGGCCACCGGGTCAAACAGGCACAGGTCGGCCGGTGCGCCGATGGCCAGCACGCCGCCGGGCAATCCCATCAGGCGCGCCGGTTTTGAAGTCACCTTTTCCAGCGCAACCGGCACCGGTGTCGATGTCTGTTCCGCCCATTTCAGCACCAGCGACAGCAGCAGCTCGAGACCGGTGGCGCCGGGCTCGGCTTCACCGAAAGGTACATTCTTGGCGTCATCGTCCACCGGGGTGTGGTCGGAACAGATGGCATCGATGGTGCCATCCAATACGCCGCGCGCCAGTGAGTCGCGGTCGGTCGGGCTGCGCAACGGCGGCGTGAAACGGTATTGCGAATCAAAGTGGCCGATGTCGCGGTCGGTCAGCAGCAAATGGTGAATGCCGACGTCGCAGGAGATCGGCAGTCCCTCTGCCTTGGCGGCACGGACGAGATCCACACCGAGGCGGCTGGAGAGGCGGCAAAGATGAACACGCGCACCGGTGTCGCGCATCAGCGTGAGGATGGTGGCGATGGCGACCGTTTCGGCCGACACCGGCACGCCGGCAAGACCCAGGCGCGATGCGACTTCGCCGTCGTGGGCGATGCCGCCTTTGCCCAGATACGCGTCCTCCGGACGCAGCCATACCGTGTAGCCGTACGTGGCGGCGTATTGCAGCGCCCGGTAGAGCACGGTGGTATCGACGATGGGCTTGTCGGCATTGGTGAAGCCGATGCAGCCGGCTTCGGTGAGCTCAACCATTTCCGTCAGGGCGGTGCCGCGCAGGCCGGGCGTCAATGCGCCCAGCGGGTAGGCATGGGCCTGGTCGATGGTGGTGGCGCGGCGCTTCAACATTTCCACGAGTCCCGGTTCATCCAGCACCGGATCGGTATCGGGCGGGCACACCAGCGAGGTCACACCGCCGGCGATGGCGGCCAGCAGTTCGCTCTCCAGCGTGGCCTTGTGTTCCAGGCCGGGTTCGCGCAACCGCGCGCACAGGTCCACCAATCCGGCGCAAATGACCTTGCCGGCGGCGTCGAGCACCTTGTCGGCCTTCCAGCCGTCCGGTGCCTTGCCGATGCCGGCGATCTTGCCGTCCGCCAGGTACAGGGACTGGACGCCATCCAGCGCTTGCGAGGTATCGACCACGCGGCCGTTGTTGATTTCGATTTTCATGGTCATTTGATCAGGCCCCCGTCACCATGGCCATCACCGCCATGCGCACCGCGATGCCAAAGGTCACCTGCTGCAGGATCACGC
>CAYSKY010000039.1:0-13521 GCA_964431425.1 uncultured Burkholderiales bacterium | reverse complement strand
GGGGGTGGGCCCCGCGTTGGTCTTCGCCCACGGGCACGGGGCCGGGGGGGCAAGGGCCCCCCGCCACCACGTTCTTCGCCACATAGCGCGCCGCGTAGGCTGCCGAGCGGTCCACCTTGGACGGATCCTTGCCGGAAAACGCGCCGCCACCGTGCGGGCAGGCGCCACCGTACGTGTCCACAATGATCTTGCGACCGGTCAGGCCACAGTCGCCCTGCGGGCCACCGATTACGAACCGGCCGGTCGGATTGACCAGATAGCGGGTGTCCTTGAGCCATTCAGCCGGCAGTACCGGCTTGATGATGTTTTCAATCACTTCATCGATGGCCGACTTTTTCATCAGCTTGCCATCGGACATTTCCGGGTCGTGCTGGGTGGAAAGCACCACGGTGTCGATGGAGTGCGGCTTGCCGTCCACGTAGCGCATCGTCACCTGCGACTTGGAGTCGGGACGCAGCCATGGCATACGGCCGTCGCGGCGCAGTTCCGACTGACGCTGAACCAGGCGGTGGGCATAGTAGATCGGGGCGGGCATCAGCACGCTGGTTTCATCACAGGCGTAGCCGAACAGGAGGCCCTGGTCACCGGCGCCCTGGTCGAGGTTGTTGTCCTGGGCTGCATCCACGCCCTGTGCGATGTCCGGGCTCTGCTTGTCGTAGCAGACCATGACGGCGCAGCCCTTGTAGTCGATGCCGTAGTCGGTGTTGTCGTAGCCGATGCGCTTGATGGTGTCGCGGGCGACGCCGATGTAATCAACATTGGCGTGCGTGGTAATTTCGCCAGCCAGCACGACAAGACCCGTGTTGCACAAGGTCTCCGCGGCGACGCGGGAGCGCGGGTCCTGGGCTAGAATCGCGTCGAGAATGGCGTCGGAAATCTGATCCGCCACCTTATCCGGGTGGCCTTCCGAAACAGATTCGGACGTAAACAGAAAATCAGTCATGTTTTGGGTATCCCCACAGTCATTGACAGTCGTTGGAAAAATGCAGCGCCGGGCCCGAAACAGTCCTGCGCCGCGTGGAAATTCGTGTTGAGACCAACTGGGAATTTTAGCAGAAAGCATTTTGCGGCCCAAGCCTGTCGAGGCAAAACTTCGTGACTTGGGTATTCCATTTCCTGGGCGGCCTGCCACTCTGGCTCAACCACCGAATCGGCACTCTGCTCGGCTGGGCGGGATGGTTGCTGTCTGGCAGGCACAGGCGCATTACCCGGGAGAACCTGCAACGCTTTGCCGCGTTCTCTGGCACCACGCAGCTGCCCGCCCTCACCCACGACGTCATCGGGGCGCAGGGCATGGGGCTTACCGAAATGGCCATCGCGTGGACGGCACCGCTGGAAAGGCTTCAGCAGCTGGTGGTGGACTGCCGCGGTTGGGAACACATCGAGGCCGCACAGACGGGTGGGCGGGCCATCCTGTTCGTATCGCCGCATCTGGGCTGCTACGACCTCGCTGGCCGTTACCTCAGCGCACGTACTCCGATCACCGCGATGTACCGCCCGCCGAAGCAGGCCTGGTTGGAGCCGATCATGCAGGCCGGTCGCGTGCGTGGTGCCGGCAATACCGTCACCGCAGATGCAGCTGGCGTGCGGGGACTGCTGCGAACGCTGAAAAATGGCGGCAGCGTGATGATACTTCCAGACCAGGTGCCCGCGCCCGAGCAAGGCGGTGATGGGGTGTGGGCGGACTTCTTCGGTTCCCCCGCCTACACCATGACGCTGTTGCCGCGTCTTGCCAAGTCGGCCAATGCCGTGGTGCTGTTCTGCTTTGCCGAGCGCCTGCCGCGCGGTGCCGGCTATCGCGTTCATATCCAGCCGATGGCCGGCGCCTATACCGGCGATCGCCTCGCGGATGCCCGGCAAACCAACGCCATGGTGGAACAGCTCATTTGCATGGCGCCCGCGCAATACCTGTGGGGCTACAATCGCTACAAGCAACCGGCCGGCGCGCCGCCCCCACCATCGCCTGACGTTTTCGCACAATGAGATTTGTCCTGTTCCTCCTGTGGTGCCTGCGCTGGCTCCCGCCACGCTGGGTTGCCGCCATGGGGCGTGGCCTTGGCACTCTGCTGTTTCACTGGGGCCGGCGGCGCGTGACGCTGATCAATCTCAAGGCCTGCTTTCCGGAAAAGTCCGATGAGGAGCGCACCCGCATCGGGCGCGGCGTGTTCCAGAGCCTTGGCCGCTCCACCCTTGAACTGGGACGGTTGTGGTACGCCCCGGTCGATATTGCGCTGGCCAATGTGCGGATGGTGGACCGGCACTACATGGATGAATGGCGCGGCAAGAAACCGGTGATCGTGCTGGCCCCGCATTTTGTCGGGCTTGATATCGGCGGTGCCCGCTTTTCCCGCGAGTATCCCGAAGCGTTTTCGATGTATTCCGCACAGAAAAACAAGGTGTTCGACGCAGCCTTGCGCCGCGCACGCAAGCGCTACAGCGACGCCACGTTGATCACCCGCCAGCAGGGCCTGCGGCCAGTGCTGAAGGCGCTGAAGGAAAAGAAGCCCTTTTACTACCTTCCGGACATGGACTTCGGCGCCAAGGATGCAGCATTCGTCGATTTTTTCGGCATCAAGACCGCAACCGTCACAGCGCTGTCGCGGCTGTGCGAGATCACCGGTGCCAAGGTCATCCCGCTGATCACGCGTCAGACCGAGGATGGCTACGAATCGCGGTTCTACCCGGCCTGGGAGAATTACCCCAGTGGCGATGCCGACGCTGATGCGCGGCGAATGAACGCTTTCCTTGAAGAACGCATCCGCGAGATTCCCGACCAGTATTTCTGGGTACACAAGCGCTTCAAGACCCGTCCGCCCGGCGAGCCGAATTTTTATGATTAAATGACAACCTCTGTCGAGGGGGGATGCGCATGGCTCAATTCCAGGTGCTGCTGCGGGGGGAACACTTCCTGTTGAACCGGGAAGGCAAGGACGGCTGGTACGGTTTCCTGAAGACGGTCTACGTCCAGTCGGAAACGGCGGACAGCGCCTGCGAGTACGCCGTCAAGCAGGCTATTTCCGACCCTGAATTTCGCGCCTCGGTCCGCAACCCGCCCGACCAGCCGCCTGCCATGAATGTCGAAGACTGCACCGAGATCGAAAAGGATCCGAATCTGCAGGACAGCCCCTTCATCTACACGCCCGAATAAGCGAAGAAGCCAGACTTGCGCCTCCGTTTCACCAAAATGCACGGCCAGGGCAACGACTTCGTGATGCTCAATGGCGTGACCCAGAAAATCAGCCTCACCCCCGAGCAGATTCGCCAGATCGGCGACCGCCACTTCGGCGTGGGCTTCGACCAACTGTTGCTGGTGGAACCGGCCACGCACGATGGGGTCGACTTCCGTTACCGCATCTTCAACGCGGATGGAGGCGAGGTGGAGCAATGCGGCAACGGCGCCCGCTGTTTCGCGCAATTCGTGCGCGCCGAGGGGTTGACCGCAAAAAGCGAGATTCGCGTCGAAACCGTATCCGGCGTGATTATTCCGCGTATCGAGGCGGATGGCTCCGTGACGGTCAACATGGGGCCGCCGCGATTCACCCCCTCCGCCGTTCCGTTTGTCGCCGATACCGAATCGCTCAAATATGAGCTGGACGTGAACGGCACGCGCATACCGGTCGGCGTGTTGTCGATGGGTAACCCGCACGCTGTACAGCTCACCGACAATGTTGATACCGCACCGGTCGGCGAAGTCGGCCCGCGGATCGAACACCACGAACGTTTTCCGCGCCGCGTCAATGCCGGATTCATGCAGGTGGTCGCCCGCAATCACATCCGTCTGCGCGTGTGGGAACGTGGTGCCGGCGAAACCATCGCCTGCGGTACCGGTGCCTGCGCAGCCACGGTCACCGGCATCCGCTGGGGCCTGCTCGACAATCGCGTGACCGTATCGACGCGCGGCGGCGATCTCACGGTAACATGGCAGGGCGATGGCCAGCCGGTATGGATGTCCGGCAAAACCGCCACCGTCTTTCAGGGCGAGATCTCGATCTAGCCTCCACCCAGCAAAGAAGGGCTTCATCCCGTGTCGAATGCATTGAGCGCCGAGCAAGTCGCCGAATTCCTGCGCGCGGAACCGGACTTTTTTGAGCGGAATGTCGATGTTCTGCTCAACATCAATGTCTCGCATCCGCATGGCGGACGCACTGTTTCCATTCCGGAACGGCAGCTGATCGCCACGCGGGAGAAGGTCAAACTGCTGGAGACCAAGCTCGCCGAGCTGATTCAGTTCGGCGAAGAGAACGACCAGTTGTCCGATCGCATCCACGACCTCACCGTGCGGCTGATCAACTGTCCGGGTCTCGACCAGATCATCGACACCATCTACCTGGAATTGCTCGACAACTTTCAGGTGCCCCACGTTGCGATCCGGCTCTGGAACGTGGTGCCACCGGACAACCCGGCACCCGAGTTCCAGCCGGTCCCCGCAGAACTGGCGCAGTTTGTCGAAGCCATGGCCACCCCCTACTGCGGCAGCCATCCGGTCTATGAAACCAACCAGTGGTTTGGCGAGCATGCCCCGCACCTGAAATCCTATGCCATGGTGCCACTGAAAGCCGGCCGTCAATTCGGGTTGCTGTTGATGGCGTCCGAAAGTGCCTCCCGCTTCTACGCCGACATGGGCACGGTGTTCCTATCCCGTATCGGCGATGTCCTCGCCCACTGCCTTGCTCGCCAACTGACGTTCGTATCCGCAACGGCAGGCGAGAGCTGACCGAATCCGCGCATTCGATGGACCCCTCCATCGAAACCTACCTGGCCTTTCTCACCCATGAGCGCCGCCTCGCGGCGCTGACGGTGAAGCACTACCAGCGGGATCTGGAACTGCTTTGTACGCTCAAGCCGCCCGGCACCAAGGCGGTGGTGGCACGGGATTTTTCCCAGTCCGACATCCGCCGTTTTGCAGCAACTTTGCACGGCCGCGGCCTGTCGCCCAAGACACTGGCACGTGTTCTGTCCGGTTGGCGTGGCTATTACGCGTTTCTCGTGCGCGAAGGCGCCATATCAGCGAACCCGGTCGACGGCGTGCGCGCGCCCAAAGCCGCAAAGAAGCTTCCGCAAACACTTTCGCCTGACCAGGCGATCCAACTGGTCAGCTTTTCGGACGACACGCCCGATGGCATCCGCGACCGCGCCGTATTCGAACTGCTGTATTCCTCCGGGCTGCGTATTTCGGAAGTAACGGATCTCGACCTTGGCGGCATCGACCTCGATCAGGCAGAGGTACGCGTCACCGGCAAGGGAAGCAAGACGCGCATTGTGCCGGTGGGCAAACAGGCAATTGATGCCATCCGGCGCTGGCTGGGCGCCCGTGGCGAGCTGCCAACACAGGACGACGCCCTGTTCATCACCGCTCGCGGCAAGCGAATCTCGCCGCGGCTGATGCAATCGCGAATCAAGCAATGGGCAGCTGTGCAGGGCCTGACCGTGGATCCCCATCCGCACATGCTGCGTCATTCGTTTGCGTCGCACGTTCTGCAGTCCTCGGGCGACTTGCGGGCGGTGCAGGAAATGCTGGGGCACGCCAGCATTGCGTCCACGCAGGTTTATACGCACCTGGATTTTCAACACCTTGCCAAGGTTTACGATAAGGCGCATCCGCGGGCAAAACGAAAAAAACAGGAATGAGTCGATGAACAAAATCATACGGATTGCCCTCTGGCTGGTCGCGACCGTTGTCGCGCTGCTGTTTGCGGCGGCGTTGGCCGGCTGGCTGGCGATGCGTGGCAGCCTTCCCATTCTTGATGGCGACATCAAGCTCGGCGGCCTGTCGGCGCCGGTCTCCGCAACGCGCGACGCGCAGGGAACGGTCGCCATCACGGCTGCAAATGCGCTGGATGCCGTCCGTGCGCTGGGCTACGTGCACGGGCAAGAGCGGTTTTTTGAAATGGATCTCGCGCGACGCTCTGCTGCCGGTGAGTTGTCCGCCTTGCTCGGTGCCGCCACACTCGGGATGGACAAAGACAAGCGGCGCCATCGCATGCGCCACCGGATGGAAGCGCAGCTCGCCGCCAGCTCACCCGAGGATCGTGCCTGGTTGGCGGCTTACGCGGCCGGCGTAAACCAGGGGCGCAATGCCCTCTCTGCACGCCCCTGGCAATACCTGCTGCTGCGCACGGAGCCCGAGGCCTGGCGCGAAGTGGATTCGTTGCTGGTGGTGTCGGAGATGTATTTCATGCTGCAGGCCGGCGGCTACGATGCGCGCTTCACCGATATCCGGCTGCGGCAGATGCTGAATGAGAAGTTGTTCAACTGGCTGCGGCCCATGGGCGGAGAGTGGGATGGAGCGCTCGACGGCAGCGTCATGCCGCCGGTGGCGATGCCGACGCCAGGCGAACTTGATACACGTAAGGCTGGGGCGGGCGCGAAAACAGCGGCCGTTTCCGGCCATACGTTGCCTGATGGCGACCTCGCCCCCGGCAGCAACAATTGGGCGGTTGGCGGCTCCCGCACAGCACACGGTGGCGCAATGCTGGCCGACGACATGCATCTTGGGCTGGGCGTGCCGGGCATCTGGTTCCGCGCGCAGATGAGCATAGGCAGTGGCGACAAGGTGCGGCGCATTGCCGGCGTCACGCTGCCCGGCCTGCCGTCCATGGTGGTCGGCAGCAATGGCGACGTGGCGTGGGGATTCACCAACAGCTACGGTCAGTGGTTCGACTGGGTTGCCATCCCCAAGAAGACGCCCTCAAACGGTATCGAGGTGAAGACCCATCGCGAGGTCATTACCGTGAAGGGCGGGGAAAACGTCGAGCTGAGCGTACGCGAAACCGCGTTTGGCCCGATCCTGCGCGACGACGCCGCCAATGAATACGCGCTGTCGTGGACGCTGTACAAGGACGGCGCTGTCAACGGCCGCGCCTACGCGATGATGTTCGCCGGCAATATCGACGAGGCGATCGCCATTGCGCGGACCAGCGGCATCCCGCACCAGAACGCCATGATCGCCGATCGTGCCGGCAACATCGCGTGGACCATCATGGGCCGCATGCCGCTGCGTGAGAAACCGGTGGCCAATCGCGGCCAGCTGACCGACGTCACTGCGCTGCCACAAACCTGGCTGCCGGCCGACCGCTATCCGCTGGTGAAGAATCCCGTTGACGGGCAGCTGTGGACCGCCAACAGCAGGCAAATGGGCGCCGACGCGGGCGCGCTGGTCGGTGAAGGTGGCTTTGATCTGGGCGCCCGCGCGGCGCAAATTCGCGACCGGCTACGCGAATCACCCAAGTTCGATGAAAAAGGACTTTACGGCGTGCAACTCGATGGTGAGTCACGCTTCCTGAAACGCTGGGCGGAAATGGCGAAGGCCTCCGCAATTCGCGACGCGAAAGTTGACGCCATTGCCGATGAACTGAAACGCTGGAACGGGCGCGCAGATACGGATCAGACCGGGCATCGCATCGCCCGTGCCATCCGCCAGCGCATCCAGGAACAGTTGTGGCTGGCCTGGCTGACCGCCGTCGATGCATCGCACATCACGCCGGATGCACCCGACAAGCACACCGCAACCCTGTCGTTCGATGGGCGTTTCGAATACGCTGCGTGGCAGGCCGTCAGCAGCAAGCCGCCACACCTGCTACCGCAACCCTTCAAGTCCTGGGACGAATTCATTGCCGCGCAGATTGGCGCGGTGCACGATGAACTGGTGCAGCAGCACGGCAGCTTGAAGGACGCCACCTGGGGCAGGCGCAACGTGGCGCGCATTAAGCACCCGTTCTCGCGCGCCATGCCGTTTCTTTCAAGTTTTCTGGACATGCCGCCGGACCAAATGGCAGGCGACAACCACATGCCGCGCGTGGCCGCACCGACCTTCGGGGCATCACAGCGCCTGGTGGTTTCGCCCGGCCGTGAAGAGCAGGGAATCATGACCATGGCAGGTGGCCAGAGCGGGCATCCACTGTCGCCGTTCTACGGCGCCGGGCATCGCGACTGGCTGGAAGGAAAGCCGTCGCCGTTGCTGGCCGGAGAGACAAAACACACGCTTCGATTCAGTCCGTAAAGTCAAGCACTGGCGCGGCTTCCAGGGCATTTTGCCGCCGGAAGCCGCGCCATTGCTTGTGTTTACAGGTTCGGACTGTTGCTAGTGCGAAAACAACACCGGTACCGTCATCGATTCCAGCAATGTGCGCGTCACGCCACCGAGAACAAACTCGAACGCGCGCGAGTGGCCGTATGCGCCCATGACAATCAGATCCACGCCAAGGTCGGCTGCCAGTGACAGCATCTGGTTGCCCACATCCACTTCCGTGCTCTTTTGCTGCCGTACGTTGACCTTCACGCCGTGTCGCGTGAGCCACAGGCCGATGTCGGCGCCGGGAATATCACCCCACTCCGAATCGCCCTTGGGATTGAAAGAAACAACGTTAATCTCGCGGGCCTTCTGCAACAGCGGCAGGGCATCGGCAATGG
Source organism: uncultured Burkholderiales bacterium (assembly GCA_964431425.1). Classification (GTDB taxonomy): domain Bacteria; phylum Pseudomonadota; class Gammaproteobacteria; order Burkholderiales; family Usitatibacteraceae; genus UKL13-2. Next base: position 5,112 of record CAYSKY010000039.1, on the reverse strand, counting down.
CACGGGCTGATTCACGCGTTCCGCTCCACGCCACCAGTACGGATTCGCCACCGGTCGAAAAATCACCGGCGTAGGGCACCACCAGCACCGGTCTCCCCGCACCCACCACAACGGAACCGGCCAGTTGGGCCGCCGCCGTGCTGCTCTCGTGCGGATCAACCTGCGTCATGACCACGAGATCGGCGTGTCGCGCATGCAACGTCAGGTTCTGCACCAGATTGGAACCCACGGTACGCCATTCGATGGTTCTGCCGCAGCGCTTCTCCTCGGCTGCAACCATACCTTTCACCTTGGCAATCATGCTTTCGTCGCGCTCGGCCTGAAAGCTCAATACCGCGGGCGCGAACGGATCCAGAGTGGTGGCAAACGGCTGGCCAACGGCATACACCGCCGCGAGGTGCGCATCGAATTGCTGTGCAATCTTGCCGGCGACTTCCAGCGTGTGCGCGTTGCGGTCCTGACCGTCGAGGTAGATGAGGATGGTTTTGTAGGACATGATCGACCTTTCGTAGGGCTTCACGACAACATTACTCCCGTGGCCGCGATCGCTATTGATCATGATCAAATTTGACTCAGGCTTCACTGGGCCTACTGGGGCTTGGTGGCATTCAGATGCGACTCAATTGCACCTGCCACAAGCCCGGCCTACAATGCTGCCTCCTGCAAGACACCCGCCATGAAGCCCGCCTATCTCTCCCATATTGCGGACGCCGAGCGCCAGATCCGCGCCACCGGCGAACGCGTCACCCAGCCGCGCGTGGCTGTCCTGGCCTTGTTGATGGCGGCCGAGCACGCTTCCACCCATCAGGACGTGGCAAGTGCCATTGCCAGCCACCACCCCATCGACCGCGTGACGGTGTACCGCGTGCTGGACTGGCTGGTGGAGGTGGGGATCGCCCACCGCATCGCGGGCGATGACCGGGTCTGGCGCTTTATGCTCAATCCGGGGGATGCGGACAGCCCGCACCACCAGCATGCCCATTTCACCTGCACCCGCTGCGCCCAGACGTTTTGCCTCAACGACATGCCGACGCGCTTCAATTTCAAGCTGCCCGACGGATTTCGTCCGACCGAGGTGGACCTGAAGTTCCGCGGCACGTGCCTGCACTGCAGCTGAGTTTTTCCGTTGACCGCCAGCGCCATCACGCCTGTCACCCTGCTCACCGGCTTCCTGGGAAGCGGCAAAACGACGCTCCTGAACCGCATCCTGCGTGAACCGGGTATCGAAGAAACGGCCGTACTCATCAACGAGTTCGGTGCCGTCTCCATCGACCACTTGCTGGTACGCGAAGCCAGCGAAAACCTGATGGTGATGAGCAACGGCTGCATCTGCTGTTCGGTGGCCGGCGACATGGTGCAGGCGCTGCGTGATCTGTACTTCAAGCGCGCCAATGGCGAGGTGCCGGCGTTCCGGCGCGTCATCATCGAGACCACGGGCCTGGCCGATCCGGCACCCATCATGCACACGCTGATCGAGATGCCGCTGGTCGCGGCGCGCTATTCACTATCGGGCATTGTCACCACGGTGGATGCGGAGCATGGCGGGCGCCAGCTCGACGAGCACGCGGAGTCAGTCAAACAGGCGGCGGTGGCGGATCGCATCGTGATCACCAAGACCGACTGCGTCCCGGTCGAGACGGTTGCGGCCTTGCGCGTGCGGATCGCCAACCTAAATCCCGGCGCGGTGGTAGTGGAAGCCATGAACGGTGCGGTGGATACCGCAATACTTTTTGATACCGGCCTCTACCAGCCCGGCAGCAAGGCGCCGGATGTTCGCAAGTGGCTCGCGGCCGAAGCGTACCGGCCGGTCTCGGCCGCAAATTCGCTGACGGCATCACCGCGGGCCGCCGCGCGCCACGATGATCGCATCCGCGCCTTCGCGGTCATTCTGGATACGCCGGTTCCGTGGCCTTCGATGGTCGAGGCGCTGGAAACCCTGACCGAAATGCGCGGTGAACAACTGTTGCGGATCAAGGGCATCATCAACGTCGCCGGCGAGGACCGGCCGCGCGCCATCCACGCAGTGCAACATACCATTTACCCGGTGGCGCAGCTGCCGGCCTGGCCGAATGATGATCACCGCACGCGGCTGGTGTTCATCACCCGCGACCTTGACGAGGCATTTGTCCGCGAAACCATGAGTGCTTTCCTCGAGCCGGAAGACGCAATGCCGCCGACTGCGGCACCAGCCGGCGCCAACACAACCCCGCTGGCCGCTTGAAGCAGCACGTCGCCACCCCATCTCATTACATTCATCTTCTGCACCTACCGAGCAACCATGGCACAAACCTCCACCAAGTCCCCGATTCCCACCACCATCCTCACCGGTTTTCTGGGAGCGGGCAAAACCACACTGCTCAACCGCATCCTCACCGAGCGCCACGGCGAGAAAATTGCCGTGATCGAAAACGAATTCGGCGAGGCCGGCATCGACAATGAAATCCTTGTCCAGGACAAGGAAGAGCAGATCGTTGAAATGAACAACGGCTGCATCTGCTGCACCGTGCGCGGCGACCTGGTGCGCATTCTCGGCGACCTCGCCGACAAGCGCCGCAAGGGCAAACTCAAGTTTGACCGCGTCATCATCGAAACCACCGGCATGGCTGACCCCGGCCCGGTGGCGCAGACCTTCTTCATCGACGAGGATATCCACGACGCGTTCGTGCTGGACGCGGTGGTCACCGTGGTGGATGCCAAGCACGCCGAGCAGCAGTTGAATGACAACGAGCAGGCGCGCCAGCAGATCGGCTTTGCGGACCGCATCCTGATCTCCAAAACCGACCTGGTCGCCAAGGAAGAGACGGACAAGCTCATCAGCCGCATGAAGCGCATGAATCCGCGCGCCCATTACCAGCAGGTGCACTTCGGTGAAACCGACATCAAGGAACTGCTTGATGTGCGCGGCTTCAACCTCAACGCCGTGCTGGACATCGATCCCGACTTCCTGGCCGACAATCACCACCACCACGATGACGACATCCAGTCCTTCGTATTCAATTCCGAGCGGCCGCTGGACATGGAAAAGATCGAGGCCTTCCTGTCGCTGCTGATCCAGACCTATGGCAACGACATGCTGCGCTACAAGGGTGTGCTCAATATCGAGGGCCAGAAGAACCGGATGATTTTCCAGGGCGTGCACATGACCATGGGCGGCAGTCCCGGCAAGCCCTGGGGCCCGGAAGAAAAGCGCGAATCGAAAATGGTGTTCATCGGCCGCAACCTGCCCAAGCGCATCTTCGTCGAAGGGCTTGCCTACTGTGTTGCAGACGACGCCAAGACTGTTATCGAGTTGAAGTAGGCACCATGCTCGTTTCCCTGCGCGATGTTCGAGCCGGCTATGGCGGCCGGGCTGCGGTCCGGCTCGCGCAGCTCGACATCGCCGCCGGCGAACATACCCTGCTGCTGGGCCCCTCGGGTTGCGGCAAGACGACGCTTCTCAATGTAATTGCGGGTATCGCGCCGGTGATGGGCGGAGAAGTGCGGATCAACGGCGAACTGTTGGGCGCCATGGGTGAGAGCGCACGCGATCGCTTTCGCGGCGCGAACATCGGGTTGATCATGCAGCGCCTGCACCTTATCGGCGCGCTCAGCGTGGAAGCCAACCTGAAACTGGCGCAATCGCTGGCCGGCAGGCCCGTCGATGCGGCGCGCATCCAGGCCGCGCTCGCTTCGTTGGGCGTCGCGCACAAAGCCACCAGCAAACCGCGCGAGATTTCGCAGGGCGAGGCGCAGCGGGTGGCCATTGCCCGGGCGGTGATCAATCATCCGCCGCTGATCATCGCCGACGAGCCGACCTCGGCGCTGGACGACGCCAGCTGCGAGGCGGCCATCAGCCTGCTGATGGAACAGGCGATGCAACACGGCGCCACGCTGCTGGTCGCCACACATGACGCGCGCATCAAATCGAGGTTCTGCCGGATTGTCCAACTCGGCCTGGTGGGGGACGAATGAGCGCCCTGGCCACCGCTCTGCCGCTGGCATTTGCGTACCTTCGCGAGCGACTGCTTTCGACGGTGTTGAACGTCATCCTGCTGGCGCTGGGCGTAGCCACCATCACCGCAATGCTGCTGACGTTGGCCCAAAGCGAGCAACGCATGGAGCGCGATGCGGGCGGTATCGACCTGGTGGTCGGCGCCAAGGGCAGCCCGTTGCAGTTAATCCTGTCGGCCGTGTTTCACGTTGACATTCCGACCGGCAACATCCCGCTGGCTGACGCCACCAAAATCGGTGCCGACCCGATGGTGCGACGCGCGGTGCCGGTGTCGTTGGGCGACAGTTACAGGTCGTTCAGGCTGGTGGGAACGGATACCGGCTTTCTGGAACTCTATGGTGCCAAACCTGCTGCAGGCCGCATCTGGGGCAAACCCATGGAGGCCTTCATTGGTGCCGAAGTGGCGAAGGTAACCAGCTTGTCGGTCGGTTCGAAATTTGTCGGTTCGCACGGCCTGTCTGCAGTTGGCGGCGGCCACGATGATGACCCGTTCGAAGTCGTGGGGATCGCTGCGCCGACCGGCAGCGTGATGGACCGCCTGATTCTCACCAGTCTCGACAGCATCTGGGACGTGCATGAACATGGCGGGGAGCATCACAACGAGGATCGCGAGATCACCGCGCTCCTCGTTCAGTACGCCACGCCAATGGCTGCCGTGGGCTTCCCGCGGCGCGTAAACGCCGAAAGCCGCCTGCAGGCGGCGTCGCCCGCCATGGAAACCGCGCGGCTGTTTGCCCTACTGGGCGTGGGAATCAGCGCGCTGAAGGTGTTTGCCGCCGTGATGATGCTGTGCGCGGGACTGGGCATTTTCGTGGGCCTCATGAACGCCCTCGATGACCGGCGCGCAGATCTGGCGCTGCTGCGGGTGCTGGGCGCAAACCGCCGAGTGGTATTCCTGACCGTGCTGGCGCAAGGGTTCGCGCTGGGCGTCGCGGGCGTTATACTGGGCATCGCCCTCGGACACGCAGGTGTGGAATGGGCCGGTTCGGCGGTGGAGAAGGTGCACCGCGTGGCGTTCACCGGCTGGACCTGGGTGCCGGGCGAGTGGTGGGTGGCCGGCATTGCACTCGCGCTGTCGCTGGCAGCCGTGGGGCTGGGCGGCCTGTGGTTTGTGGTCCGGC
>CAYSKY010000038.1:1153-13551 GCA_964431425.1 uncultured Burkholderiales bacterium | reverse complement strand
GACTGTACCTGGCGCTCAATCGCATTACCTGGGGTGTGAATGCCTCGACCGCACGCGCTGCCGAACAACTCGGCTGGTCGCGGTATCTTGAATCCCAACTGCGGCCCAAAGGCGAATTGCCGGCGGCCATCAGCACGCAGATCGCAGGCATGACCATCACCCGCGACAACATGGTGACGCTGGTGCGCGACATGGAACAAAAGCGCAAGGACGCGGATGCCGTCAAGGTGGATGAAGACAAGAAAAAAGCGCAGGCCGCGTACCAGCAGGAGATGAACCGCGTCGCCCGCGAGGCCGCAACCCGTTCGATGCTGCGAGCCGTGTACTCGCCCGACCAGCTGCAGGAACACATGGTGTGGTTCTGGATGAACCACTTCAACGTGCACCAGAGCAAGGCCAATCTGCGTGCGATGGTGGGCGACTACGAAGACAACGCCATCCGCCCGCACGCGCTGGGCAAGTTCCGCGATCTCGTCAGTGCCACGCTGCATCACCCGGCGATGATCCGCTATCTGGATAACGAGCAGAACGCCGTCAACCGCATCAACGAAAACTACGCCCGCGAATTGATGGAACTGCACACCATGGGCGTGGACGGCGGCTATACCCAGCGCGATGTGCAGGAGCTGGCCCACATTCTCACCGGTGTGGGCGTGAACCTTGGGACCGCCACACCGAATGTACGCAACGAGCTCAAGGCACAGTACGTGAAGAAGGGCCTGTGGGAGTTCAACCCCATGCGCCACGACTACGGCGATAAAACGTTGCTGGGCCAGGCCGTGAAGGGGCGTGGCACGGCTGAACTGAACCAGGCTATCGACATGCTGTGCAGCCATCCAGCGACGGCGCGCTTCGTGAGCAACAAGCTCGCGCAGTTTTTTATTGCCGATGCGCCGCCGCCGGCGGTGGTGGCGCGCATGGCCGAGACCTTCCGCCGCAGCGAGGGCGATGTTTCCGCCGTGTTGCGCACGTTGTTCGCATCGCCCGAGTTCGCCGAGTCGCTCGGCAAGAAGTTCAAGGACCCGGTGCATTACGTGGTCTCCGCGGTGCGCCTTGCGTACGACGACAAGCCCATCCTCAATGCCGGGCCGATGTTGAACTGGCTCAATCGCATGGCCGAGCCGCTGTACGGCCGCCAGACGCCGGACGGATATGCACTCACCGCCGGTGCCTGGGCGAGCCCGGGGCAGATGACTACGCGCTTTGAAATCGCCAAGGCCATCGGCGGCGGCAGCGCCGGCCTGTTCCGCACCGAAGGCCCGGCACCGGTGGAAAAGCCCGCCTTCCCGCAACTGGCCAATGCGCTTTACTACCAGCACACCCAGCGCACGCTGGGCCCGGCCACCCGCGCCGCGCTGGAACAGAGCGGCTCGCCGCAGGAATGGAATGCTTTCCTGCTGGCATCGCCGGAAATGATGCATCGCTGATGCGAAACCCATGGGCAAAGGAATTCAAATGAATCGACGTGAGCTGCTGCGTGCGGCATCAATGGCGGCAGCGCTGTCCGCATTGCCCTTGGCCGGGCGATTGATGGCCGCCCCCGCTACCCGCAGCAAATTGCTGTTTGTATTCCTGCGCGGCGGCTACGATGCGGCCAACCTGCTGGTGCCGGTGGGCAGCCCGTTCTATTACGAGGCCCGTCCCAACATCGCCATCGCCCGGCCGGGTGCGGACCTTAATACTGCGCTGTCGCTGGATGCCGACTGGGGCCTGCATCCGGCGCTGCGCGACAGCGTGTTCCCGTTGTTTGGCGCGGGGCAGGCGGCCTTCATTCCGTTTGCCGGCACCGACGATGTTTCGCGCAGCCACTTTGAAACGCAGGACGGCATTGAGCTCGGCCAGCCGCTCAATCGCAGCCGCAATTACCAGTCGGGTTTCCTGAATCGTCTGGCGGCGGTTCTCAACGAGCGCGGCGCGATGTCCTTCACCGACCAGTTGCCCATCATCCTGCGCGGCGACTTGCAGGTACCCAATACTGCATTGCGTTCGGTCGGCAAGCCGGCGGTGGACGCGCGCCAAAGCGGCATCATTGCCAATATGTACAAAGGTACCAGCCTGGAAAAAGCCGTGTCAGAAGGCTTCACGGTGCGCGACGAAATCATGAAGGAGCTTGCGGCGGAAATGGATTCGGCCAGCCGCAGCGCCATCAGTGCGAAGGGGTTTGAACTGGAAGCGCGGCGCATCGCCAAGCTGATGAAGGACAAGCACAACATCGGTTTTGTGGATGTGGGCGGCTGGGATACCCACGTGGCCGAGGGCGGCGCCACCGGCTATCTGGCGAGCCGGCTGGATGAACTGGCGAAGGGACTGGCGGGATTCAGTCAGGAAATGGGCGCGGACTGGCGCGATTCAGTGGTGGTGGTGGTGAGTGAATTCGGCCGCACCTTCCGCGAGAACGGCAACCGTGGCACGGACCATGGCCACGGCACGGTGTACTGGGTGCTGGGCGGCAGCATCAAGGGCGGACGCATCGCCGGTGAGCAAGTAAAGCTCACCCAGCCGGCGCTGTTCCAGAGCCGCGATTATCCGGTGATCAACGAATACCGTGCGGTGCTGGGCGGATTGTTTGCACGCATGTACGGCCTGAATGATGCGCAAATCGAGCGCATCTTCCCCGGAACCAAATCGCGTGACCTGATGCTGGTGTAGCGGCGGATCGCGTTGCCGCGAAGCTATGCGGTAGCGACCACTTCGTCGGTAAACACCTTGAAGTGCCGCAGGGTATTCGGCCCGAAGGTGGTGGCCAGCGCTACGTCGGCGGCATCGCGTCCGCGCGCCATCAGCACACGGCCGATGCGGGGCGTGTTGTTGCGCGCATCGAAGGTGTACCAGGTGCCGTCCAGATAGGCTTCAAACCACGCCGCGAAATCCATGGTGCCCCAGGGCGGCGGTGTGCCGATGTCGCCCAGATAGCCGGTGCAATAGCGCGCCGGGATGTTCATGCAACGACAGAACGCCACCGCCAGGTGCGCGTAGTCGCGGCACACACCGGTCTTGTCGTGATAGGCCTCAAAGGCCGAGCGCGTCATGCGCGCATGCTCGTAGCCGAACACGATGTGGTTATGCACGTAATCGCAGATGGCCTGCACCCGCGCCCAGCCGGGCGGCGTGTGTTCGAACAGCTTCCAGGCGATCTCGGAAAGCCGGTCGGTTTCGCAATAACGGCTGCCGAGCAGGAACAGGATCGCGTCGTCCGGCAGTGCCGTCACCGGAGTCTGGCGCGCGTCGGGGACCACCATGTCGGGCAGGCCGCTGTCGTTCACCATTGCATCGGTGAAGAGGCGCAGTTCACCCTTGGGCGCGAGGATGCGGCTGCACCAGTTGCCGAAGCTGTCGCGGTAGGCGCTGATCGGCACCGAGGGGCTGGCGACGATATGGTCCGGTGTGAGGATGTCTGAGATGCGCGTGTAATGGATGTTGAGCATCAGCATCATCGGCGTGGGTTGCGGGCAGTCGTATACCATTTCATAGCCGACGCGGATCTTCATGGGATTTCCAGTCTTGTGCGTGTTGCAGGGTTGGCCGCAGCGGCCGGGATCAGCGGATGTCGGGCAGGCGGCTGAAAACGTGACGCACACCGTCGCGCCACTGGTCGCTGAGTTCGGTGAAGTACTGGTCGCCGCTGTCGAAGCGACGACGCATATTCACTTCCAGGCTGTCGCGCTGGTAGCAGATGAGGTCGATGGGCATACCCACCGAGAGATTGCTGCGCATGGTGGAGTCAAACGACACCAGCACGCACTTGGCGGCGTCGATCAGGCGCGTTGAATGGGTGATGACGCGATCGATGATGGGCTTGCCATACTTGGTTTCACCGGTCTGCAGGTAGGGCGTCTCGCGTGTGGCTTCGATGAAATTGCCTTCAGCGTAGATGCGAAACAGCCGCGGTGCTTCGCCGCGGATCTGGCCGCCGAGGATGAAGGACGCGTTGAAGCCTCCCGCGCTTTCAGCCAGGAACTTGCCGTCGCGGTGATCGACCGCGCGCATGGCATCGGACACCAGCATGGCGGTCTCGAACATGGTGGTCGCCGTCCAGATGTTGGGCGTACCGTTGTTGAATTCAGCGCCCTGCTTGAGCAGGCCGACCACCGCCTGGGTGCCGGCCAGGTTGCCGGAACTCAGCAGCACAATGACCCGGTCGCCGGGGCGCTCGAACACGTTCATCTTGCAGAACGAGGCGAAGTTGTCCACGCCCGCGTTGGTGCGCGAATCGGAAGCAAAGATCAGTCCCTTGTCGAGGGTGACGCCGACGCAGTAGGTCATGTGCGCGGGCCCGGCAGACAGCGTGGAGGCATGGTGGCGGCGATGGTCGCCGCAGGTTGCGTCACAGTGGCGTGACGTACGCGAAGCTGCATCAGGAAATGGGCGGAGGCCCATGGTAACTGATGCCGGCGTGGAACAATGTGCGATGGCGTACGAAACTTTTGCGGCGTGCGCCGCATGATGTGCTGCCGGGCTGCTGGTCTTTCCGCTGATGTATAGGGAAAACCCCGACTGGCATCCCCAAAACCACCCGAAGTAGCATTGTGAAAATCCGTCTAAATAGCGCAACATCAGTTCACTCATGAGCGCCATCCTCAATCTTCGAAAGATTCCCACTGCACGCGGGAAAACCGAATTGGCGCCGTTGCATGGTATCTGCGAAGCCTGCAGTCTCAACGGCATGTGCCTGCCCGCCAGTGTCAATCCGGAAGAAATGGCACAGCTGGACCGGCTGGTCAGCGCCCCGCGCCCCCTGAAGTGCGGCAGCCTGCTTTACCGGACCGGTATGCGGCACAACAACATGTATGTACTGCGCAGCGGCTTCCTGAAAAGCTCCCTGATCCTGTACGACGGCACCGAGCAGGTGATCGGCTTTCACATCGCCGGCGACGTGATCGGCTGGGACGGTATCGACACCGGCTCGCACCCCTGCGACGTTGTGGCGCTGGAAGACAGCGAGGTGTGCAGTATTCCCTACGATGACCTGGAAACGCTGTGCAACCAGGTGCCGCGCCTGCAGAAGCACTTCTCGCGGCTGATGAGCAAGGAGATCACTCACGAGCGCGGCATCATGCTGCTGCTGGGCTCGATGAAGTCGCAGACCCGGCTCGCCGTGTTCCTGCTCAATCTTTCGCAGCGCTACGCCTCACGTGGCCAACCGGCGCGGCAGTTTGCGCTGCGCATGACACGCCACGACATCGGCAGCTATCTCGGCCTCACGCTGGAAACCGTCAGCCGCACGCTCACCGTGTTCAAGTCGCAGGGTCTGATTGATGTGCATGGACGCGAGGTGGAAATCCTCGACATGGATCGCCTGCGCGCTACGGCGATGACACCGAATTACAGCTGAAAAGGCGCGCGGCGCGCAGGAGCTGCGGTTCGCTTTGCTGGCGCGGAAACGCAAAAATGGAAACGTTTACAAAATTCCGGTGCGGCGGCACAATCGGCGCCCACACGGACCGGTACTGACACGCCGTCCGAACCCAAACAGTCAACGTACCAAAGGGGATATGGCGCATGGCAGACGGGCTCATTGCCGACATCGGCGGTACCAACATCCGCATCGCGCGCGTCACGGCAGAGCAGGGCTTGACCGGCTCACCGCGAGAGTACCGTTGTGCCGCGTTCTCCAATGTTGATGCGGCACTGACACACTTCGTGCGGGAAACCGGCATGCGGGCACCGGCCCATGTGGCCCTGGCGGTGGCCTCGGCGGTGACGGGCGATACCATTCGCTTCACCAACAGTGGCTGGAGCTTTTCGCGGCGGGCGCTGCAGGCGGGGCTGGGTCTGGAGAGCCTGCTCGTATTGAATGACTTTGAGGCCCTGGCGGTCTCGCTTCCGTGTCTGTCTGCTGCTGACCTGCATCAGGTGGGCGGGACACAGGCGGTCGCCGGGGCCCCCATGGCTGTCATCGGTCCCGGCACCGGGCTGGGCGTGGCCGCCGTCGTGCCCAATGGCGCGGACGGCTGGCTGCCGATCAGCAGCGAAGGCGGGCATGCCACCCTCGCCCCGGCCAATGAGTTTGAAACCGATCTGCTGTGCGAAGCCTGGGGCGAGCGCGGCCATGTTTCCTGCGAGGCGTTCATTTCCGGCACTGGGCTGCCGATTCTTTATCGTGCGCTGGCGCGGATGTTCAACAAGCCGGCCGAGGATGAGATCACGGCGGACGAGATTGGTGCGCGTGCGCTGGCGGGGACGGACCCGTTGTGCGTATCGGCCGTCGAGTCCTTCTGCGACATGCTGGGCACGGCGGCCGGCAATGTGGCGCTGACATTTTGTGCCCGCGGTGGCGTTTTTATCGGCGGCGGCATCGTGCCGAAGATACTGCCGCTGTTCCTGGCCTCACACTTTCGCTCCCGGTTCGAGGCGAAGGGCCGCTTTTCCGCGTATCTGCAACCGGTGCCGGTATTTGTGATCACCGGCGAAATGCCGGCGCTGGCGGGGCTGTCGGCGACCATGTTACGCACCCTGCGCGGACAGTAGCCGCGGCCCCCGCCGCTCCTCCCGCACTGCACCATTTCGGGATGGTGTTGCAAACGCGCACAAGGTGCCCGTCCGCTCTTGTGGAAGCCATCCGGCGCGACAGCCGGGCGGGCCGTGGTGTCGGGTCCGGAGTGTTCTTGTTGACATCCAAAAAAAGGGGGTGCTATATTCTGCCGCAGAAATGGTAACGTTTCCATTTTTGATTGGGTGCGGTAAGAAACGGTGCTGCACACGAGTTTTCACACCCGTCCATGAAGGGCGGGTGCCACCAGAGCCAGAAACACTGGCCGCGCATAAGCCAGAAAAATCACGACCGAGGAGAAATTTGATGAATCGCAAAAACCAAATGCGCAGCCAGGGGATGGCGGCAAAACCGAGTACGCGTCTGACGCCGGTCGCCCTCGCCGTTTACGGGGTGCTGCTGGCAGGCGGCAATGCCGTTGCGCAGCAGGCGGCGGATGACAAACCGCCGCAGCAAGTGGATGCCATTGTGGTGACCGGGCTGCGCCAATCCATCGAGTCGTCGATCGCCAAGAAGCGGGAGTCTAACTCCATCACCGAGACGGTTTCCGCCGAGGACATCGGCAAACTGCCGGATGTCAGCATCGCCGAATCGCTGGCGAGGCTGCCGGGCCTGACCGGGCAACGCGTTGACGGGCGTGTGCAGGAAATCGCCATTCGCGGGCTTTCATCGGATTTTGCGGGCGTGTTGCTCAATGGCCGGGAGCAGGTCAGTACCGGTGATAACCGCGGTGTACAGTTTGACCAATACCCTTCCGAACTGATCACCCGCGCAACCGTCTACAAAACACCCGATGGCAGTTTGATCGCGCAGGGAATTTCCGGCACGGTCAACATGACAACAATACGCCCCCTCGATTTCAAGGGGCGAACCATGTCCTTCGGCGTTCGCGGCGAGAAGAATTCAAACGGCGAGCAAATGGCCGGCATCAAGGACACCGGCAACCGCCTGACGGCAGCCTACATCGACCAGTTTGCCAACAACACCATCGGCGTGGCATTCGGCTTCGCCCACCTGGACTCGCCCCTGCAGGCGCGGCTGTACAACAATTTCGGCTGGAGCCTCAGTGCCGGAAACCAGCAGTATCTCGGCCTGTCCGGATTGACGCTGGACGCGTCGAACCCGACCGCGATCAGCACCGGCTTTGAGGTCGGCCCGCAATCGTCCAGCCAGAAACGCGATGGTGCGATGGCGGTGTTTGAGTTCAGGCCATCCGCCGCGTTTCACAGCACGGTTGACCTTTATTCTTCCAAGTTCGAAACGCGGGAAAAGAACAACCTGTTCCAGTCTTTCAATTTCGGGCGGTTTGGTGGCTTGATGAGCAACCTGACCCAGGCCGGCGGACTGGTCAATTCCGGCGTTTTCAGCACGTTTTCCCGGCTTGGCACGTTCAACGGCGGTAACACTACCGGTGACGTCAACTCCTCGGTCATGCGGTCGCAGGTCAACAATCGTGATGACTCGTTGTCTGCTTTTGGCTGGAACAACGAATACAAGCTGGGTGCATGGACCGCCATTGGCGACCTGAGTTACTCAAAGGCGAAACGCAAGGACGTCCGCTTCGAAGCCTATTCGCGCATTGGAGTGGCTGACACCATCGGGTACAACTTTCCCGTCAGCGGCGGTGCGTTTCCGACGTTTAACCTGAGCCAGAGCTATACCAATCCGGCGACGTTGCTGCTGGCGGAACAGTTTGGCCGGCTTGGCTACATAGAGATTCCTGAAATACGCGACGAACTCAAGTCCTTGCGCCTGGAAGCCAAGCGTGCACTGGACTGGACGATTTTCAGCCAGTTTGACGCCGGGGTGAACTTTTCGAAACGCGACAAGTCGCGGGATTGGCATGAAGACTATTACCGGGCTGCGACGCCTTCCACGTTGACAGCGATTCCGTCGGACCTGCTGCGCGCGAATGCGCCCGCAGCTTTCGCCGGCATCCCCGGTTTCCTCGGTTTCGACCTCGAAGCCGCATTGAACCGATTCGGCACCCGAACACCCAACATCGACGGAAATACTTTCGGCCGCCGCTGGGCGGTACACGAACGGGTGACGACCGCTTTTGCCAAGCTGGATATCGACACCCAGCTGGGATCAGTCCCGATTCGCGGAAACTTCGGCCTGCAGGTCGTGAAGGCCGATCAGGATGCGGATGGCTTTGATCAAAGCACCAGCGCTTCGGGTGCAATTGTCGCCCAGGCTGTCAATCGCGGTGCCAGCTACAGCAACGTACTTCCCAGCCTGAACCTCGTCGCAGAACTGACCGGCGACTCCTATCTCCGTTTTGGCGTGGCCAGGTCTGTCGCACGGCCGCGCATGGATGAAATGCGCGCCTACAATTCCGCCGGCCTCAACCGGTCCATCGACCAGAACACCGGTCAGCCGATCTTCACATGGTCCGGCAACGGCGGCAACCCGTACCTTCGTCCCTGGGTCGCAGATGGATTTGATCTGTCTTTCGAACGTTATTTCGGCAAGGGCAGCTACATCTCGGTCGCCGGATTCAGCAAGAAGTTGAAAACCTATATCTACAACAGTGTTACGACGATCGACTATACGGGCTTCCCGAATCAGACCGGTAACTTGCCGAGCAGCAATTTCGGTACGTTCTCCCGCCCGCAAAACGGCCAGGGGGGCTATGTTGATGGCGTTGAAGTGACGATCTCGGTTGAAGGAAAGCTGCTGTTGCCGATTCTGGATGGCTTCGGCGTCTCCGCCAGTGGTTCAGATACTCATAGCGGCATCCAGCGAAATGGTCCCGGTTCCAATGCCCCGCTGGCCGGGTTGTCGGGTCGCGCGACCAACCTGACCTTGTACTATGAGAAATCGGGTTTCTCGACCCGCATCAGCAAGCGTGAACGCTCTCCCTTCACGGCCGAGATTACCGGGCTGTTTGGATTCCGCTCATTTGAGACCACCAAGTCTGACGCGGTCGTCGATTTTCAGGCCGGTTATAACTTTGATCGTGGTAGCTTGAAGGGTCTGGGTATTGTGTTTCAGATCAACAATGCGACCGATTCCGGCTATGAGACCTTTTCAGTCAACGGCGCTTCGAGGCCCGCCCGCTACAACACATACGGCCGCCAGACCTTGCTTGGTATCACCTACAAAATGTAACCCTGACCTCGATAAAGGGCTCCCCTGCCGACCCGGTCGGCAGGGGTTTTTTTTTGGTGTTTGCGGAATATGAAAATGAAGAAATCCCGGAACATGAATTCGCCGCACGTGTGGCCCCGCGCATTCACCGCTGCAATATTGGCAGCCGCAGCTTGTCTGCAAACCTCACCGGCGGCGTCCCAAGCGGCGATCGCGGCGACACAGGCCGCGCTACTCAAGGAATGGCCCCGGTTGCACAGCGCCATCCCGGCGGATCCTGTTTTGGAGAAAAAGATTCAGGGCATCCTGGCGGGCATGACGCTGGCACAAAAGGTCGGCCAGATGACGCAGCCCGAGATCAAGTCGATTACCCCGGAACAGGTACGCGAGTTCTACATCGGCTCGGTGCTCAATGGTGGCGGCAGCTGGCCGGGCCGGAAGAAGCATGCGTCAGTGGCTGATTGGGCCGCGCTGGCCGGCCGGTATTACGAGGCCTCGATGGCCACCGACATGAAGGAGAAAGTGCCGGTGATTTGGGGCACCGATGCCGTGCACGGGCACAGCAACGTGCTGGGCGCCACCATTTTCCCGCACAACATTGGCCTGGGGGCGGCGCACGATCCGGCGCTGGTCGAGGCGATCGGCGTGGCCACCGGGCGCGCGGTGCGCGCCACCGGCATCCAGTGGGTGTTCGCGCCCACGCTCGCCGTCGCGCAGGATGTGCGCTGGGGCAGGACCTATGAGAGCTTCTCCGATGACCCTGCACTGGTGAAGGAATACGCAGCGCGCTATACCCGCGGACTGCAGGGGAAGTTTGGCGATGACGCCAATGTGGTGGCCACCGCCAAGCATTACATCGGCGACGGCGGTACCGCAGGCGGCAAGGACCAGGGCGTGAACCAGGCCAGCCGCGACACCATGATCAATGTGCATGGCATGGGCTACTACGGCGCGCTGACGGCTGGCGCGCAGACGGTGATGGCGTCGTTCAACAGCTGGCGCGATCCGGCGGGCACCGACTACGGCAAGATGCATGGCAGTCGTGAGCTATTGACCGACGCGCTGAAAACGAAGATGGGTTTTGACGGCTTCGTGGTCTCCGACTGGAACGGCATCGCCCAAGTGCCGGGCTGCTCCGACGCCAGTTGCCCGCAAGCCATCAATGCCGGCATCGACATGGTGATGGTGCCGGATGAGTGGCGCAAATTCATCGCCAATACCATCCGCCAGGTGGAACGGGGCGACATTCCCATGGCGCGGATTGATGACGCCGTGTCACGCATCATTCGCGTGAAACTTCGGGCCGGATTGTTTGCCGCGCCGCCGTCCGCCAGCCGCCACGCGGGCCGCGCGGAGGCGGTGGTGGATCGCGCACTCGCGCGCAGGGCGGCACGCCATTCGCTGGTGCTGCTCAAGAACAACGGCGGCACGTTGCCGCTGCGCACGGACCGCCGCATTCTGGTGGTGGGCAAGAGCGCCAACAGCCTGCAAAACCAGACCGGCGGTTGGACCCTGACATGGCAGGGAACCGAAAACACCAACGCCGACTTCCCCAACGGCGATTCCGTCCTCGACGGTATCCGGGAGCAGGTTGGTGCCGCCAATGTCGTGTTCAGCGAGACCGCTTCCGGCGTCGACCCGAAGGCCTTCGATGTCATCGTCGCGGTCATCGGCGAAACGCCCTACGCGGAGGGTCACGGGGATATCGTGCCTTCGGACACCCTGCGCCATACCCGTCGCTATCCGGAAGATCTGGCGGTGCTGGGGGCCGTGGCGGGCCACGGCCGGCCGGTGGTGACGGTGTTTCTATCGGGGCGGCCCCTGTACGTGAATGATCTGCTCAACTTTTCGTGGCTGCCCGGTACCGAGGGCAAGGGCGTGACGGATGTACTGTTTCGCAAGCCGTCCGGGGATCTGGCGGCAGACTTCCGCGGGCGCCTTTCCTTCCCATGGCCGGGCGCAGATTGCGGCAGCAGCGATGGCCGGGGGCAGCCGAAGGCACTGTTCCCGCGCGGCTATGGGCTCACCTACAGCAGTCGCGGTACCGGCGCGGTATTGCCGGTGGACGATTCGCCGGCCTGCGCCGCGGAAGACCGGCTGGCCATATTCCCCTCCAGCGCCGTCAACCGCTTCTCACTGCATGCGACTGCCGCAGACGGCACTGTACTGGGCGCTGCCATCAGCGGCGAACTGGCGACGGAAATGCCGTTTCCCGCCGCGGCGCCGCTGGTCAAGGTGGAGAGCGTGCAGATTCATACGCAGCACGACGCGCGTCGCGTGACCTGGCTGGCGCCGGCCGGCCTGCAGGCGCGGGCCGCGGCACCGGCTGACCTGAACCCGTTTGCCAAGCGCGCCGGCGTGCTGCGCTTTGATGTGGTGGTGACGGTGCCGCCGTTGGAGCGGGTGACGGTCGGCATGCAATGCGGTCCCGATTGCCGGGCCGTGGCAGACATCACCGGCACGCTGCAAAAGGCGGCGGGCAAGGGAAGGCAGACGGTAACAATTCCATTGAAGTGCCTTGCTGCGCCCGGCACCGACCTGTCGCGTGTCGAAGTGCCGTTCCAGTTGAATGCCGGCAAGCCGCTGGCAGCCGCCTTTACGCGCATCGAAGTGGCTGCTGACGGGCCGGCGGCTTATGCGCAGCCCACGTCGCAGGACTGCCCTCAATGAGGTTGTTGGCTTTGCAGGTGATTGCAAGCGAAATCGCTGCGCTGGCAGCGCAATGATCTCTATAATTCCCGCTTTCAAACCGTCAGACGACAGGGGACCGTGGCAACCATCAAGGACGTAGCCAGACTGGCCGGCGTGGGGCTGG
>CAYSKY010000038.1:0-1143 GCA_964431425.1 uncultured Burkholderiales bacterium | reverse complement strand
CGGCAAGGGCTCGGTGTCCAAGGCGACGGCTGAAAAGGTCCGGCATGCAATCGAAACGCTGGAGTTCCGCCCTTCGCATGCGGCGCGCTCGCTGTTGACCGGATCCAGCCAGATGATTGGCGTGTATATCCCGATCCTCAAGGGAACGTTCTACACGCCCATCCTGCAGGTGATCGATACGGAACTCCGGGCCAACGGCCAGCATATGATGGTGGCGTTCGGCAGCGGTGTCGGCGATGCACGGCGTCAGGCGATGGAGGGCATTGAATTCCTGCTGGAGCGCGGCTGCGACGGCCTGATGGTGATGACCAATGCGTTGCTGGAGCAGGACATTGCCTCGCTGGGCCCGAAGCAGGCCAAGCTGGTGATCCTCAATCACTACTACCGCAGCATTCGCGAGCAGTGCTTTTCGGCCGACCACAAGCAGGGCGGCAAGCAGGCCGCGCGTGCGTTGCTGGATTTGAAGCACCGGCGTTTTGCGATCATTTCCGGGCCGTCGAATTACCCTGACAACATCGCCCGTATCGACGGCTTTCTTGGTGAACTGGAGCGTGTCGGCATTGCGCGCGACAAGGTGCCGATGGTGGAAAGCGACTTCTCCACCGAGGGCGGCTATGAGTCAGCTGCTAAATTGCTGAAACTGCGCCAGAAGTTTTCCGCGCTATTCGCGGCCAACGACGAAATGGCCGTGGGCGCCATTTCATATTTCCAGGAAACCGGCATCGCCGTGCCCGGCGATATTTCGGTTCTCGGCTATGACGACACGCAGACAGCCGAGTATTCGTCGCCGCGCCTGACCACCGTACACATTCCATGGCGCGAAGTCACTCTCAACGGTTTGCGCTGGCTGCTCAACCGCTGCTATGAATCCAGCCTTCCGGTGGAGCGCAAGTACGCCATCTCGATCACGACCCGCGCGTCCCTGGCGGGTCCCTCGCGCAAGGCGGGCTGAGCGCCCCGGCAAACACTGTCCGCCGGCTCAACCGGTGGCTCGCAATCAGGTGCGGGCGCCGCTGATCGCGATATGTTGCAGTGCGCGATGGAAACCTTTCCAGTTTTGCGGTAACATCGGCGCGAAATGATGCTGCCCGGGGAGTTGGCAGGCGCCCGGTGCATGTCCCAACAAGCTGAAAGTTTTCATGA
>CAYSKY010000037.1:0-13646 GCA_964431425.1 uncultured Burkholderiales bacterium | reverse complement strand
AGAGGAAGCAAATATGAAGAAACCACAATCCGTCGCGACGTTGGAGGAATTTGGTCGTAAGAAACTTTCCGACACGTTTTTCATGCGCGATTTTTTGTATTCCGAAATCTCGCAAATTGAAGGCATTCCAAATATTCCGGACGATCCAGACTTGGCGGTCAAAGCAGGATCAAATCTCTGCCAGCTAGTTCTAGAGCCAATACAGGCGAAGTTTGGCCGTATCGCGATAAGGTCTGCGTTTCGGGCTGCTAAGGTAAATGAGGAAGGTGCGAAAAACCACAATCAGTACAACTGCTCTCAGAACGAAGCCAATTTCGCAGGGCACATTTGGGATCGCAGGGACGCAAACGGCCAAATGGGAGCAACCGCCTGCATAGTGGTCCCCGCTTTTCTACCTTACTATGACCGCACACACCATTGGGAGGCACTGGCGTGGTGGATTCACGACAATATTTCCGATTACTCCGACATGGAGTTTTATCCGAAATTGGCAGCCTTCAACATTTCGTGGCACGAAAGGGCAAAGAAGGAGATTTATAGCTATGCGCGACCCAAAGGGTGGCTCACCAAACCTGACATGCCCAATCAAACCTGCACCCATGAGCAGGAGTACGCTGCGTTACTTCACGAAATTGCGACAAGACAAGGATTGCCCGCCAGTTTATGAATCAAAGAGTGCATCGCCGCTCGGAAAGAGACACGGCATAATCAAATTTGATCGCTCCGTTCGCTTTAGAGGCGCTACTCTTGGAAATCGACCGTTATGTGCGCGCAAGTTGCCCTCCAAATTTCTACAGCATCGTTTTTTGCGCCAAGCAAAACCACATTACCCGAACATGCTTAGCCCTTGATAATATGAGTGCGCACATAGTCGCCCGGCCAAAGGGCACCAAGAGTAAAGACCTGATCAACATTCGGCGGTTCGAAGACACCGGCAAACGAACTTTTGGATGGTTCGTGCAGCTCTCTCGAATGAACGTCAGGCACAAGAGATTCTTTTCCGACGGGCTGCATGAGGGGAAGGCCAAGGCGCTGCGTGCGGCGAAAGCGTATCGCGATGCGGTGAAGTTGGTAACCGATAGCGACCAAAAGACCTGGCGACGCACACAGCGGCGCAGCAACAATACGTCCGAAATACCTGGAGTTGGGCGATACGTGGCCCGCAATAACAATGGGCAGCCGACGAAACCTTTTTGGCAGGCCTTTTGGAACGACGAGTTTGGCGTTCGCCGTTCCCGCAAATTCTCAGTTTCAGTTAACGGCGAGAAACGTGCCCGCGATCTAGCTATTGCAGAGCGGCGACGTCAGCTTGCTCGCTTAGCTTTACTGCTCAAAACTGACTAGGTATTTTGGCAAGATGCGCGCGCGCTGTGACAGGGAAATATGGCGAGCGGTAAAAGTTTTTTAGCAATCCGTCCATTTACTCGCTCGAGTGTTGACCTTGGGTGATTCTGGGTAGGCGGTTTTCGATTCTTTTTGGAGGACGCAATGGGAAGCTTGGTCGAAGCAACTTGCAAATGCGGCTTCAATAGAGAGATGTTATTGGGGGGTGGGCAGCGCAATTTTCAAACTTATTGTGGATTGCCGTATGTTTGCGGTTCGTGCAAAACGTTTTTTGTTGCGAACGTCTTAGAGAAATCAGTTGTGTGCCCAGACTGCAATAGCAGCAATGTCAAGTCTTATGGCGAACATCGGGCAGAAAGTTCGCGTTGGAGACTGCCATGGCGGAAAGCGGCGCAAGACGAGAAAATTGTGTTTTCGTCTTTCTCCGGAAATCGGGGGCTGACCTTTGTTCTAACAGCGGGAAACCATACTTGTCCATCGTGCGGTGATAATTCTTTGCGATTTGTTGATGCAGGCTGTTGGGACTAAGTTTCAAATGGCGGTCAGGCTTCGCGCTCGCCGACATATCGTTCAGCCAACCAATCATCCAACCTGGCTCATGTTAGCTATTTGAAATTTCTGGCCAGTCAGGAATCGATTTGCGCCAATAAAAAGGGCGCAAGCATGTGGCGCTATTGCTGAAAATGTGCTTTGACTCCCGAGAAGAGAAGACGCAATGGTCAGTAAAAACAAAGCCAAAAAAGCAAAGGCATGAAGGGCGAACCCTTCATGCCTTGCTGATGTGCTCGCCTAAGCAGGTTCGCACACTGCATCCAATACAGCCGGAAACATAAGCAGATCACCCAGGAAAAGTAATTCCCAGATGATGCGGTCTCCGTGCTTTGCGTGAGAGTTCAAAGAAACCTCGCGCTCGGCTGCTTCATACGACATGCCTTCATCATTCATATACAAGGCGATCAGTTCGGCGGCATCCAAAGGACGCACGCGCGGGTAATCGCCTTCATCGAACCACCGATGGTACTCAGCGGTGATCCCCATAAATGATGCTTGATCAGGACGTACAAAGCGCTGCACTTGTTCCGTAACTTCAGTAGCAAACATGGCAATCTCCTCGTTTAGAGGGGACGCCGCATTACGCGCCCAGGGGGACAACGCAATGCGTTGTCCCGGTGGGGTTAAAGTTACAGAACGAAATTTAGCACCGGAGCAAAACCGGCGCAACCAAGAAAAAAGTGCGGCGAGCTGCATGAAAACCAAAGCGTATTGAGCCTGGTGGATTTGTGGACAGTTCGCCGAAAAAGCCCGGCGAACCGGGGCGCTTGCCGTGGACAACGTCGCATAAACCGCGCGACGTTGCCCACCGCGCACCCCTCTGCCCACAAGTCCACAGGCCCCTAGCCAGGTTGAATTAATTCCAAGGCAAAAACCTTCGAGCAGGCCCTGCGAGACAGCCAAATGCTCTGAGGAATAACGCGCGATTCACGTGTCAAAAAACTGGACGCGGACACCAAGAAAACATTTAGTGACACCACGTGCCGGCGGCCGCGCAGGATCTGTCACGAAAGGGGAGTAGTGACACAAGGATCTCGCCGGCGAGCTGGCCGCGTCACGAATCGCGCAGGACCCGAATTGAGAAACATCGGCCCGCAATTGCGGTAGCGCCTACAACACCGGTGTCGCAACTCGGCGTCGCCGTTTGATGGCGATGGCCACCTCTTTTTGCGGCTGCCCGAAACTGCTTACTGTCGGCTCGCGAGTTTTGCGGACAGCTTTGGCGGGAGACTTTGAGGCCGGCTTCGGGTGAGGCCTTGCCTCGGGCATGATGGTTAGAATCGACGACTTGCACAGAAGCAACGTCTTTTCACCATCGCTTAACACAAGGGCATGTTGATCGAACGAGTTAATCACGACCGCGTTTAGACAAGCGCCGCTGACAAGATAGATTGAGACCCGCGTGCGCGATCTGCGCAAGCCGTTAAGAAAGTCGTTTTGGGTAATACGGATTTGCATGCGGGGCTTCAATGCACAGTTGCTAGCCTAAAGAAAAAAATGGCCCAAGGCTTAAGGCAGGGCGCCGTGGACTTGGGCTAGGCTAGGGTCGTCCTTCAAAAGGGGAAACAAGGAAGCGACCGGCGCCGACTGACTCTGTCGGCGGAGGCATTCTATCATCGCCTACGAAGCGAGCTTGGTGATGGGGCAGCGAAGCTCGATTGCCCCGCTCTTTGCAATGGCCTCCGGAAACCGATCGCGTGTTTGAATATCAGCCTCCCGGCAGACTTCAACCGCCGATAGACGAAACCAGTTTGGGGACGTGTAGTTACCAAGAGGATCGGCCAAGTAGAGAACCTGGCCATTCTTGCAGGTCGCACGAATGTCATTGACCAGCGCTTTTACCGCCTCGCTGTTATCCCACTCTGCACCTTTGATTCGCTTGAAATACGGCGTGTATTTTCCAGAGAGCGGAGCCGGCTTGCACATGCTGTCGTCTGCGACGGCAGGTAGCGCGAACAAACTCACGACTGTGAAGAAAATCGTTTTAGTCATCATGTCGGAAGGAGGCATGTCGAGATTTAAATTCGTCGTCGAGGTGGCGTCTGTCATCAGTATCTTTATTTAGATCAACGGGGGTGCGCTCGAAATTAGCGAAGTAAGAGCCGTGCTCGGCCTTGTAGGCATCAGCTCGTACCTTGAAATCGCGGAACGTCTTTAGTAACAACGAAAACATAGTGGCACCTCGTCTGTAAGCTCAATAAAACGCTGTCGCCGTAATAAATGTTGACCTAATTTTCTGCAGGCGCTAAGCGCTTCACGTCGTCAATCAATTTATTCACGCCTGTACCATCGGCGATGGTATTGAGCACACCTTTACTGTTCAATTCCACGCGCTTGGTTTCCGGGTTGTATTCGAACTTCGAGGGTTGGGAGCCGCTTTGCCGGGTCATACCCTTCTCCACGCCGATACCGATATTACTATTGTCGTTCTTAATGCGCCCGCCTTCATCGCCGATTGCCTGGCGCGCTTTCGCAATCTCGGACGCAGCGTTGGGCACAGAATTGCTCACGTTGGAACCAGGTGCTAACCCTGCCGCGCGCTGCCGGCCCCGCACCTCAGACATGAATCCACCAGCAGCTTGTGCCGGCATCGAAATGTCGCCGGGGACGGTGGTTCCTTGATAATCGGCTGCGGTAGTGCCTTGATTGGAAACGTAGGAGCCAGGCGTCGGAAGTGGTTTGCTTAGCCCGTCGCCGGGGGCAAGGCGGCCATTCACAAATCCGCCGTTTTGCAAGACGATGCCGGCTGCCTCGACAGCATACTGACGCATTTTGAGAGGATCGCGTTCTTCAAGCTGTCCCCGATCGGCGAGGATCGGGACAATAGCGTTCGCCAAATCGGTCTTGGCGATAGTGGACATCTCGCGCATCACCGAGGCCACTTGTTCCTGCTGGCGCGCGTCGGCGTGTGACTTGGAAGCGGTGCGTTCAGATTTGACGCCGCGCGCATAACTGGCGTCGTAGTTCTTCGCCGCGTCCGTAGCATTGCCCTGTGCCCAGCGATAGGCATCGCTGGTGCTGAAATTCTTTATGTACGACATCCCTTCGCTAAGTTGTTTGGATTCACGGGCTTTATTGGCGACCTGGTCAAGCGCGGACAGAGTCTCTTTGGATAAGTTGCTATTCTCGAATCTGAGGCTCCCATCGGCTCCAACCTTCATGCCAACACTGCCCATCGCGCCGACCTGTGCAGAAAATAGTGGGTTGTCGCCACCTGCTGCCGCTTTAACCCACCCCTCGCCTTTCCCATAGGCCTCGGCACTGACGCCGATAGCAGCCGCCATTTTTTGCGCGACTTCGGCGGAGACATTCTTTCCAAGTACGTTTTGAATCTCGCGCGCCGTGTCGTTAATAAAACTCACTGCACTGGATTGTCCGCCCGTCGCCATTGAATTGCTGCCACCGCTCTGCTCTCCGCTCTTGCTGTGCTTATCGATGATGCTGATGGCTTGCAACGCAGAAGCAACACTCGATTCCGCGGCGGTTTGAGATTGCTGGGTGGCAACGGCTTGAGTGGCTTTTGCCGTTTCACCCATTGCTTCCGCATCTTTGGACGTGATGTCAATCGCGGTGCTGAGATTGCTCAGGTTCGACTTGTACGCGACCAGTGAGGAGCCGGATGGTGTTATCTGTGAGGTGGAAGCACCGAACGCATTGCTGTTGGTCCTCATGCTGGGATCGGTCATGCTCGGATCAATTCTTGTTTGATCCATTGTCTGATTGCCCATGGAGATATTGCCGCTACCAGCGGCTTCCGTGGCGCGCGTCGCGGCGCCAAGGAAGGTGGCGGCGCCTAAACTTCCCAGCTTGTTCATCCCGAAGACCAGTGCGGAGGCGAATAGCGGGATCGATATGGCCATGTAGCCGATGACCGCTTGATCGGAGATCGCGCCGCTATAAATGGAATTGGCGGTATCAAGCGTAAGCCCTGCTCCCCCGCCGAAATTAGCAGCCGCCTCCAATGTCCGCGCGCTGCTCATGGTCCCCATATAGTTCAGCACCGCGTACAGCGGGGGCCATAGCTGCACCCAGATAAGCGCCAGGAAGAAACTCTTGATGGCCGTAATCAGTGCGGGACCTTGCAAGGTCAAGAAGAAAATAAACATGATCGGGAATACGGCATAAATGATGGCCTCGATCACGTTACGCAACATCGGCAGCGCCTGTTCGGCGAGTTTGCCTTGACTCACAAAATTGGCATTGGTGCTGGCGACGGCTTGGGCCTGCGCGTTGGCGAGCATGACGGTCGCCGGATCGTTCATTTTCTGCCCGATCACAGTGGAGGAGTCGCGCATGATATTGATCATCGCGTTCTGCCGCAACAAATCGGTGGCGGTCTGTGCGCCGGTGGCGATGCGATAGCGAAAATGCGATTGCTGGACCTGATCATCAATCAGTGCGGTGGTGACTGACGCGGGATTTCTCAACGGATTCATTTCCAGCGCCAGCATTGAACGAGCGCGATTGATCTCGGCCGGCAACAGGTTATTCAGGTACGTGTATGCAGCCTGGCAGGAGCCGATCGTGCTGGGGGCCGTTCCAAAAGTCGTAAAACGCGCCGGGTTGGTGGTCCCCATCAACGCCCAGATATCAAGGCTGGTGGCGAAGACATTGGGATTGATCGAATTGTCGGCCAGGTCGTACATCGTGCAGTTGTAAACGAAATTCACCAGATCGGTTTTCAACTGCGGGCTGGCAATCGCCACCTGGCGCGAGGCGCTGATGACCTTGTTGCCGAACAGCAAGCCATTGTTTTGGTACTTCAGGGGATCGGGTAGCCCGAGCGGCTGCATCACGGTTTCATAGGAGCGGGTCGCCCAATCGCCGACCTTGCTGGTGAAGTGGCCAAACGCGGCCAAGCCTATCGGTACATTGGCCACCACGATGGGCGGGCTTCCATTGAGTTTGTCGATGAGTTGGACATTCACTTTTGGAACAAACATAAAAAAATAAAGCGCGACGAACCCGGCAAACCAGCCCCAGCCGGTAAATTTTGCGGGATTGAATAGACCCGTGAAGAGTGCGACGAGAACACCGATCAGTGCGACTACCCGGATCAGGTCCATAAAATCGCCCGTCTGCATAATCGCGGCAACGGCATTGAAAATGCCGTTGAGCGAATCCAGGTTGCCGTAGCAGTAAATCTCGAACATGGCCGGTCTCGCTTTCGAATGCCGATGCTTGCGGGTACGCGCCTACTGAGGCTGCATTAGCGCGCTAATGGCGAAGGGCATGAAAAGCAAAGCTAAGGTCGCCAGGCCAAAACCCAAACCGCGCCGGCTGAATACCCGTGCGCGGTCGAGGTCACCGGCGGTCTTGTCCTGCTTCATCTTGTAGAAGCAAAACAGCGCGCCGAGCAGCGCGAAGCCCCCGGCGATGAAGCATGAGAATAGTGATGCGGCGATCAGCGTTTGCATAGGACGTCTCCTTCTTGGTGGTGGTGAGGTTGCGTTTGCGTTGCGGGCGGACTCATCGACGTCGCGCCCGTTGCAGATCCTTTGGCCAGGAGGCGGCCTACTACATACATCGCCGTGACCATGAACGCCCAGGAAAGGATTGCACTGAACGGGTCGACTGATTGGAGTGCTGCGATCACGGCGGCAAAATACTGTGTAATGGCATGCACGACTATCTCCGGCTATATAAGCGGCTGTAATCGAGCGCAGTCTTCACCGAGGCCGGCGCATCACTCCAGAGTTGACGTTCAAGATTCTGGATATGCGTGGATACGGATTGAATGGCGGGAAGCTGCGTGAGGATCGCGTTTTTCTCGATGGAAATATCGGTGATCGCGCGCTTGACGTTCTCGGACAGCGTGGCCAATTTATCCGCCTCAATACTATTGCGGCCGCCTGGCGCGTTAAGTGCTAACAAGCCCACCCGCAACGTCCGGCGCAGGAAGGTTTCGGCATAGTCCAGTGCGATAAGATCCTTGTACGTCAGGATCAGACTCTCATCGATACCGGAATCGGGGCGCGAGTTGGCCACGGCCAGCATCTTGTAAACCGGCAAACTGGTTTGGTTGATGAAACCAAGATCCTGTGTGGTCGGAGCGGTGCGTGTTTTGATCTTGTTGGAGAGGCTGCGAAGGCGATCCTCCACCAAGGAAGAGAAGGGCTTTACCTGGCGTGTTACCACCACCGGATTGAGGCATTCAGCATCCCCATTGCAGTAGTACACGGGGATCGGAATCAATGCCGCCGTGCCGCCGTTTTCGCCCAGCATAAAGTCGCGGATCGAGGTAATCGTGGGCGCTTTATCTTCGACCGCTGGGTTGGCACCCACTGATGTTGCGTTGCGCACGATATAAGTCCCAACGAGACTCATCACGAATTCTTTTTCATCCGTGGAAATGGTTGAAATCTTGCCCATGGCTTCCCACATGACGTTGCCACGTATCATTTGGGCTTCGCGCTGAGTCGGATCAGTGCTGGCGGCAGCCGTGTTCATCACACCGGGGGCCTGCGTTGCGCAGTTATAGGTGCCCTCGGTACGGTCGACAACGCTGCCGAGATATTGCGTAATGTTCGCGCAGCCGCTCATCATTGAAGTGTCGTACTTGCCCCAAACGCCGTTCACCAGACTTTGCGCGGCCTGGCATGAATTGATATTGACGGCATTCATCTTCTGCAGCTTGTCCATCAGGTCTTTCAAGTTGACGCCAATGAGCGGGGAAATCGAATCGATGGCGAGCTGGAAGGCATAGCCGGTCGCGTTCGCGCCGATGTTCTGCAACATCGCCGTGAACTGCGCCTTGTTGATGAAACTGAACGAGCCGCCGAAGACATCGATACCGCCGCAACCGGCCTTGAGCGACGGCAAGGCAATCGACCCCAATTGATAGTTTTTGCCGGGCGTGCGCATCATCAGATTGCCGCCCGTCATGGTATTCATGGTCTGGCCACGGAAAGCGCCGGGGCTGGTCACGTTGCCGACCGTGCCAAGGTCGTTGAACATCTGTTGCATCTCGGCATTCAAATTGGCAGCGGCGGCCGGCAGGCAGACGGTCGCCAATGCAGCGCAAAGTGAGGCGGCAATAATTTGCTTATTCACGGGAGCTCCTTAAAAGCGGTTGCCGACTTTGACGCTGGTGAGTGTGTAGATGCGTTCATAGAGGTCGGTATCGGCGACGACACCGTAGCTGATCACCTGTTTCTCGCCGGTGCCGGGAATGGCAAGCACCACGGCGGGAACGGCGGAAATTTGCAATAGCTGCGAAGCGCCGTTATCCGGGGTTGGATTCATAAACCCGGGAATGCCGTTGCCATCGAGCGAGATGGGAAAAACGGTCATGCCGGTTTCCTGGGCAAAGCGTTTCAGCACCGGCGCAAACTTGTGGCAATAAGGGCAATCGCTGCGAAAGAAAAAATACAGGCCATGGGTTTTCGCCAGCGCCGCGACGGTTGCGCGCTGCTTCTTCTGCAGCTCGGCGTCGAAGGCCTCAAGACCGAATTGCGTAGTCGGCCTGCCGCGCATGGCGTAATCGAGGTTAGGGTCCGTCCATACGGTGCGCTGCCACGCGTCCGCGAATTTCGCGGCGGTGTTCATGGCCATCATTTGGTAGCTCATATACGCATGCATGTTGTCGGGCGTCGGATTCATGATCGCGACTTTGCGTAGCTCGTCCAAGTTCTTGTTCATCGCGTCATGCTGCAATACCTCGGCGCGTTTGGCGGCATCGGGCAGCGCCGGCTTAGCCTTCGGCCTGGGAGTAACGGCCGCGGGGTCGCGGTAGAAAAGCCAGCCCTTGCAATCGGTTTTCCAGTACGGACAATCGGCCGGCTCGTCTTCCGATGTCTGACTCCAGGCAGACGGAATTAGCGCGCTAATCGCGACGGCGACAAGCCATGGCGCGATGCATTTCATTGGGGGGGCTCCATCGGAAAGTCGCCGTGAGCGCAGTAGCTAATCTCGTAGACGAACTGCTTGTTCTCGGCTGGCTTGTTGGGCTCGTAAACGCGGTCCTGGCGCGTCGTGACCTCCAGACGTTTGCACCCAGCTTGCGGCAGCGCGCGGACGGTTCTCACATCGACCAAGAGCGGCGCATGCGTATTGAAACGCTGACGCATGAATTCGGCGGCCTGCCCGGTAAAGACGCCGTGCGCCTGGCCTTCACGGGCGGCCTTGGTGAAAAGCGGTTTCATGTAAAGGTCTGTGCTCCCGTCGATCGGCATG
Organism: uncultured Burkholderiales bacterium; assembly: GCA_964431425.1. Classification (GTDB taxonomy): domain Bacteria; phylum Pseudomonadota; class Gammaproteobacteria; order Burkholderiales; family Usitatibacteraceae; genus UKL13-2. The sequence goes on along the minus strand of CAYSKY010000037.1, from coordinate 3,575 downwards.
CGGGCCGGCTGCGCGCGCGTGGCGAGAGGTACGACCAAAAGAAGGCAGGCAAAGGCGGTCCTCAGCATTTCCCGGCCACTTTGCAGGCAACCGTGGCGGCGGTGCGCCCGGCATCGGGACCATTCACGCCAGCCACGTCGTACTTAAGCGTCTCATAGAATTCCTTCAAGTCCATCTTGGCGAAATTGAGCGCTTGCAACTGATCCGGCGTAAACCCGCCGCAGTCGGGACTCTTGGCGTCCCCCCAGCCGCGACGCAGTTGCGGCCTGCCCTGCTCGTTGATAATTCGCGCGAGCAATGAATTGAAACAGCAATAGGTATGCGTTCTTTCCAGGCATGCGCCGAACAGGAGTTTTCTCGAACAGTATTCGCCGACATCGTGGCAAAGGCGCTGGTCTTTTTTGAGCGCCGTGAATTTCTCCTTTTCACTGCAACCCATAATCCCGGCAAACTGCATTGCGGCAACCGCAATCGCCCAGGGATTGGGCGCGATGGCACCTATCGCCCAATCGGGGCCATCCGACGGAAACAACGCGTCGAAGGCATAGCTCGACGCAGCCGCACCAACACCCAACGCAAGGTTCATATTGGTGAACAGCCCGAATTTGGTGCCGGCCTTGTTGCAGCAATCGACCAGGCCAAACAATTTTTTCACGCAACGGTTATCGAAGCCCTTGAACACCGTGAGCGTGGCCGGGTCCAGGTAGCGTCCGGCCTCGCGGCCCGCTTCCAGCATCGTCACCGCTTGCGCAAAGTCCGAATCCGGAGGATGGCCGGTGTCCCAGCATTGCCCGTTGGTGCAGTAGCTTTGGCTGCCGCAATTGGTGACTTGGCTGGTGGTGGCATCCTGAATGCGGCACCGGAACGTATGTTGCCGATGCAGGCAAGTGCTTGGTAGGTCTTTGTCGACCTCGACGCAGGCGGGAGAGCCGGGCTCTTCAATGCAGGCGCCGAACTTGGGTTGGTTGCAATCGCTTCGCGGATCGTTGTTCACGCAACTGAACGTGTTCGTATAGTTCCAGCAAGCGCGTGTGACCGGCTGAAAATTGATCAATCGGGTCTCGGAGGGCTCCACACAAGTGCTGGTGGTTCGCTCACATTTATTCACGATGCCGAGGCTGCCCACCGCCGGCGGGATGGAATTGTCACCATCCGGCAATAGCATGCCCGGCGGGACGCGAACTTCATAGGGAAAACATTGGTTATCCCAATTGTCGGTTTCTTGAATCGTCACGGTCGCGGGTACGTCTACGATCGGACCCAGGGTGACGATCGCGGTCGGGGCATAGGGCTCGCCGACTACGGGGTAGCAAATGCCCACCATCGCAAAATACACATCGTCGCCGTTGCACTTGTAGGTCGTGACGTTCGTTTGCGTCTTGCACGTCCAATCCGGTGCAGAGACCCAGCCCGATCCCGGAACCGGTGTTGGCCCTTCGATTGAGTTGGCGGGGCACGTGGGGGAATAGCTGACTTGCACATCGAGCCGTTTGTTGCAGGGCGTGTCGAGCTCACGCTTCAAATAGTCGTTGCAGGTCTGGAAGTCCTCGCGAGCAAGCTGTCCCGCTACCGTTTGCGGATAACACGCGCTGTAATTCCCGGAGACGGCGGCGCCATAGGCCCCAGGATTGTTGGCGATGTTGTTTCCGCCGATGACGATGGGGCTGCTGTTGCTGATGCCGGCATTCGGATGCTGACTCGGATTGGTTTGACTGAAATTCACCGCGGCGCAAGATTGCCCGTTGTAGGTGGCATTCGGCGGGGCGTTGCGACAGGCGGCGATCATGGCTGCGGTGGGCGCGCTCAAACTCGAGGAGCCGAAGTAGGCGCTGTTCGCATCGCTGCTTGTATAGTTCGGCACGGTGCTCGATGCCGTGCCGGTATTGATTTTATTCTTGGTAGTGGCATTGTTGGCCTGGCCGAAGGCCTTGGCCTGGTTGTGGGCCGCATTCATGTCCGGGGTCTGCGCGTGTGTTTTGCCTGCGGCCATGAACAACACGACCAGCATTGCAAACACCATGGCGTGCCAGGACCGCTTCCAGATCGCTTTGATCCCGCCGATGAAAGCGCAGCACCTCAACGCAAACAAGGCGCGTTCGTTCACAGGGGACCCTTAAGCTTATTCAGAAAATACGTCCCCTGAGGGCTCAAGGCAGGCTTGCGCTCAATGATCGCCTGAACCGCATAGTCCAAGGTGACGTCGCCTGCCACCAGGCCGTAGTCGACGCTCTTCCGACACGTGGCATCTTTGCATCCGCCCACCATGGCGCCCGGCTTGGCGAGTGCCACGGCCGGTACCGCAGTTACACCCATGCTGCCATATAGCGAAGGATCGATTTGCCAGGCGACTTTGCGCTTACCGATCAGCGCTTGCGCCTTCTTCGCGGTTTTCAGCATCGAGTTTTCGTGTAGACCGCGCAACACCAGGACGGCGCCGGCGCGCTCCGCCTGCGTCAGAATGCGCTCGAAGGATGCTGGGGGAATGGTGAAAGAGACGAACACAAATAAATCACCCTGCGAAAGTGCGGCAACACTGCCGCGCTGCATTTGTTGGTACCTGTCCGCGATATTGCCGATATCGACGTTGGGCGCGCGCGCGGCAGGAACTACCGGAAAGCTCGGCGCCGGCGCGTTCTGCAGTTCCTTCGCTGTCGGGAACTTCGGTACCGGGGCATTCCGGATTTGCGCATCAGTCGGCAAATCCGGGGGAGCCGCGAACGAAAGCGCCGCCCACCAAAATGCCGCAAAAGTTAGCGCGCTAATAGAACGTGACACAGCAATTGTTCTTTCTGAAAATTTGATAGACGAAGTCCTCGCCTTTGTAAGGAAACTCGCGCCCGGCGCCCCATAAGACGTTGGTTCGACCGATCGGCTGGCAGCATTGGCCGGCGATCTTCGCGGTCTGTGGAATCGGATACACCATCTCGAATTTGTATTGCTGCCGGTTCATGATGGGTTCAGGCCATGAATGCGGATCACACATGGCAGCCGGGCCGTAAGTGGCTCGGGTGATGAACATGCGATGCATTTTCGCGGCCAGGCGCGTTGCGATCAGCGTCGAGGCCATCACGCCGCCTTGGTGTTGCGCAACGTGGCCGGTAAAGGGGTAAAGGCTGCCTTGGCAACCGGAGCACCAGAACAGCGGCACCAGCGGCATGGTGATCGTTGCCGCCACACAGTCGGCACCGCACACGGCCGTGGAAACAGGGTTGGCGAAAAGGATCGCCTCGGGAGAAAGGATCGACGATAGTTCGTCGTCATTCCACAGCGGATCAATTTCGGTGAGATAGGCAATATCGAAAGGCGCCTTCTCGGCGCACGAGAACTCCAATATCGCTTCCAGCCAACTGAGAATTGGATTCACGTACCAATGCGCCTGATAAAAACTATTGCGTATCGTGTTCTCCGCACGTCCGACATCGCCTTTCGGGCGAGTCATGCCGCCGCCGATCTCGATGCCCCCCAATCCTGCGAGGCAAAACGGCGTGCGCGTCACATCGACCATGCGCGCGGGTTCCCAAAACCCGATGGCAACGCCGATTTTGGGCGGGTAGCCCGGACAAACGCAGATGGGG
>CAYSKY010000036.1:2585-14069 GCA_964431425.1 uncultured Burkholderiales bacterium | reverse complement strand
GTGGACATCGCCAACGTCAAGATGTCCATGAATCCCTTCGACGAAATCGCCGTCGAGGAGGCACTCAAGCTCAAGGAAGCCGGTGTGGCCACCGAGATCGTCGCGATCTCCATCGGCGTCACCCAGTGCCAGGAAACCCTGCGCACCGCGCTGGCCATGGGGGCCGACCGCGCCATCCTTGTTGAGACAACCTCGGAAGTGCAGCCGCTGGGCGTGGCCAAGATTCTCAAGGCCGTGGTCGACAAGGAAGCCCCGAAAATCGTGATCCTCGGCAAGCAGGCCATCGACGACGATTCCAACCAGACCGGCCAGATGCTCGCGGCCCTGCTGAACTGGCCGCAGGCGACGTTTGCCTCCAAGCTGACCGTGAGCGCGGATTCGCTCGAGGCTGTGCGTGAAATCGACGGTGGCCTCGAAACCATTTCCGTCAACCTGCCGGCCATTGTCACCGCCGACCTGCGGTTGAACACGCCGCGTTACGCTACGCTGCCCAACATCATGAAGGCCAAGAAAAAGCCGCTGGATGTCATGACCCCTGAAGCATTGGGTGCCGACATCGCGCCGCGCCTGACCACGCTCAAGGTGGTCGAGCCGCCCAAACGCAAGGGCGGGGTGATGGTTGCCGATGTGGCAGCCCTCGTCGACAAACTGAAAAACGAAGCAAAGGTGATCTGAATGGCCATTCTCGTTATTGCCGATCACGACAACACCCATCTCAAGCCGGGTGTCACGAGCACCATCGCCGCGGCACAGAAAATCGGTGGTGATATCCATGTCCTCGTTGCCGGTGCCGGTTGCGGTGCGGCCGCAACAGCAGCTGCAGCGGTAACCGGCGTGGCCAAGGTCCTCGTGGCCGATGCCCCGCACTATGCGGGCTCGCTGCCAGAAAACCTTGCGCCGCTGATCGTCGGCCTCGCGAAGAACTACTCGCACGTGCTGGCCCCGGCCAGTGCCTCGGGCAAGAACGCGCTGCCGCGTGCGGCCGCGTTGCTCGATGTCGCCCAGATTTCCGACATCGTCGCCGTCGAGTCGCCCGATACCTTCGTGCGCCCGATCTACGCCGGCAATGCCTTCGCCACGGTGAAGTCCTCCGACGCCATCAAGATCATCACCGTGCGTGCCACCGGCTTTGATGCGGTCGCCGCCACCGGTGGTTCGGCCGCAATTGAAAACATCGCCGCCGGCCCCGATGCCGGTGTTTCCAAAATGCTCGGGCAGGAACTCTCCAAGTCGGATCGCCCGGAACTGGCGGCAGCCAAGCGCATCGTTTCCGGTGGCCGTGGTCTCGGTGACGGCGACAAGTTCCGCAGCGTGCTGGAACCGCTGGCCGACAAGCTCGGTGCCGCCATGGGCGCCTCGCGCGCCGCCGTGGATGCGGGCTTTGTGCCCAATGATTACCAGGTGGGTCAGACCGGCAAGATTGTCGCGCCGGAACTCTACATCGCCGTCGGTATCTCAGGAGCGATCCAGCACCTGGCCGGCATGAAAGACAGCAAGATCATCGTGGCCATCAACAAAGATCCGGAAGCGCCGATATTCCAGGTAGCGGACTACGGCCTCGTCGGGGATTTGTTCACACTGGTGCCGGAGTTGACCGCATCCATCTAGGCAGGACCCATCACAACATGGCCACGGATTCACGAACACGCACGGACCTGATCCGAAACTGATCGTGATCACCGTGGCCAAATTCTTTTTATAAGGGCTCAAAAAAAATGTCCGAATATACCGCTCCCCTCAAAGACATCACCTTCGTGCTCAAGCATGTGGTCGGCCTCGAAGACATCGCCAAGCTGCCCGGCTGCGAAGAAGTCAGCGACGACCTCGCCGAAGCCATCCTCGATGAAGCTGGCAAGTTCTCCGCCGCCGTGCTCTCGCCCATCAATCGCTCCGGCGATCTGGAGGGCGCGCGCTGGAAGGATGGCGTGGTCACCACCGCCAAGGGCTTCAAGGACGCCTACAACAAGTACGTCGAAGGCGGCTGGAGCCTGATTGCCGGGCCCACCGAATACGGCGGCCAGGGCTTGCCGCATTCCATCGCCATTCCCGTGAGCGAAATGTTGGGCAGCGCCAATATGGCCTTCAAGCTCTGCCCGCTGCTGACCAATGGTGCCGTGGACGCGCTGGTCGAGCACGCCTCGCAGGAAATCAAGGACGTGTACCTGCCCAAGATGGTGGCGGGCGAATGGACCGGCACCATGAACCTCACCGAGCCCTCGGCTGGTTCGGACCTGGCACAGGTGCGCACCAAGGCGGCACCACAGGCGGACGGCTCGTACAAGATCACCGGCCAGAAGATTTTCATCACCTACGGCGAACACGACTTCACCGAAAACATCGTGCACCTGGTGCTGGCACGCATCGAGGGCGCGCCGGAAGGCGTGAAAGGCATTTCGCTGTTTGTGGTGCCCAAGTTCCTCGTCAACGCCGATGGTTCCGTTGGCGCACGCAACGACGTGAAGTGCGTATCCATTGAACACAAGCTCGGCATCCACGGCAGCCCGACCTGCGTGATGTCGTATGGCGAGGAGGGCGGCGCCACCGGTTACGTGGTGGGCGAACCCAACCGCGGCCTCGAATACATGTTTGTGATGATGAATGCCGCGCGCCTCGGCGTGGGCCTGGAAGGCGTGTCGATTTCCGAGCGCGCCTACCAGCAGGCGCTGGAGTGGGCGCGTGAGCGCGTGCAGGGGCGCCCGGTGGTACCGATGCCCGGCAACCCGAAGTCGGTCGCCATCATTCATCACCCCGACGTGAAGCGCATGCTTCTGACCATGCGCGCCTACACCGAAGCCATGCGCGCGCTGATCTACTGGACCTCCAGCTGCCTCGATGTGGCCGAGCGCTCGATTGATGTCACCGAGCAGCGCGCCCACCAGGCGCTGGTGGACCTGATGATCCCCATCGTCAAGGGCTGGAGCACGGAAGCGGGAATTGAAGTCACCTCGCTGGGCGTGCAGGTGCACGGCGGTATGGGCTACATCGAAGAGACGGGCGCCGCGCAGTACTACCGCGACGCACGTATCTCCGCCATCTACGAAGGCACCACCGGCATCCAGGCCAATGACCTGGTCGGACGCAAGGTCGGCCGCGAAAGTGGCGCCACGATGCTGGCGCTCATCAAGGAAATGCAGGGCCTGCTGCCGAAGCTGGAAGCCTCCAGCGACGCCAACATCAAAGCCTTCGGCAAGCAGCTTGCTGCGGGCATCGGCGAACTCAAGCGCGCGACAGAATGGATCGTGACGATGTGGGGTTCGAACCAGGGCGCGGTCGCGGCCGGCGCGGTGCATTACCTGAAGCTCGCCGGCACGGTCTGCGGCGGCTGGATGATGGGTCGCTCGGCGCTGGTGGCCGCAGCGCAACTGAAGGAGTCCGGCGCCGACACCGCCTTCCTCAACGCCAAGATCATCACCACGCGCTTTTATGGCGATCACATCATCACCCTGGCCACCGGGTTTGCGGATGCGATTATCACCGGCGCGGATAGCGTGTTGCAGATGGAAGAGGCGTATTTCTAGGGTTGCTGCTGCGTGAAGCCAATCCTGCTGGTTGCTGCGGCGAGCATGATCGCTGCAGCAGGCGCGGGACTGTTCGAGTTAGATGAATGGTCCCGCTGGAGTGCAGGGGCCGCGATGGTTTGCTTTTTTGTAGTGTGGGTCGCTGCTTTACTCAAGCGACCACGAGACGCTGCGTTCGGCGACGATGTATTGCTGGATGACACCCGCCAGACCTGTCAACCTGTAAGTGAGATTGAGCGCGAATTGAAGCGCAAGGACCGCGGCGGAGTTAGGCGGCCGTAAATTTCAACGGCAGGCTGAAGCCAGAGTCCTGACATATGCCGGGCAAATGCACGACCTCAGGCACTTCTCCCTTTGGAAAAGGGCGAGGGATTGGGAGTGGTCACCTCGGCGCTACCGCCCAAAATCCCTCTCAGTCTCCCTTTAGGAAAGGGAGAAGTGCCAGACGGAACGCGCGACGCAATTTGCGCCGCGAATTTCCCGCCCACAGCGGCCTCAATGCTTTGCACATGTAGAAGGCTGACCCGATGCCTTGAGCCAAGGTACTTTGCATAGCACTTCTCCCTTTGGAAAAGGGAGATTGAGAGGGATTGGAAACGCTCAAACTGGCGTGATCACCAAAAATCTCCCGCCCACAACCGCCTCAATGCTATGCGCAAGTAGCAGGCTAGTCCCATTCCTTGAGCCCCGAAGCGCCGCATGACACTTCTCCCTTTCCTAAAGGGAGACTGAGAGGGATTTTGGGCGTTTGCGTGGAGGTGACCGCTGCAAATCCCTCTCCATCTCCCTTTTCCAAAGGGAGAAGTGCCTGGTTCAAAGTGCTACAAAATTTGCGCCCGCGAACGTGAGCGAACCGCTAAACTTTTAAGTCATCACAGGCCGTCCCTTCCAGACGGCCTTTTCATTGCCCATCGGAGGAGCAATCCTTGTCTGATTCGCTTGCCTCACCCGCCGCGCTCTCCATCGCCGGCCTGCTCAAAACCTTCAACGGCAAGAACGCCGTGGACCATCTCGACCTCACTATCCCGGCCGGCGAGTTCCATGCGTTGCTCGGCCCCAATGGTGCGGGCAAGACCACTACACTGCGCATGGTGGCGGGGCTTTTGAAACCTGATGCCGGCAAGGTCGCCATCTTTGGCCACGACATCGCCACCGAGGGCATCGCCGCCAAGCAGGTCACCGCATTTCTTCCCGATGATCCGCTGCTCTACGGCAAGCTCAACGCACTCGAGTACCTCGAATTCGTCGCAGGACTCTGGTCTGTGGATGCCAAGGTTGCCGCCTCACAGGCGGAAGACCTGCTGAAATGGCTGGAACTCTGGGAGCAGCGCGGGGATTACGTCGAAGGCTATTCGCGTGGCATGCGCCAGAAGCTGGCGCTGGCAGGCGCGCTGATTCACGCGCCGAAACTGATGATCCTCGATGAACCGCTTACTGGACTCGATGCCCACGCTGCCAAAGCGGTGAAAGACATGCTGGTCGATTTCGTCAAGCGCGGTAACACCATCGTGCTGACCACCCACATCCTCGAAATCGCCGAACGCCTTGCCGAACGCATCTCCATTATCCAGAAGGGCCGCATTGTGGCGCAGGGAACGCTGGATGAATTGCGCGCGCGAGCGTCAGGCAGCACCGAAAATTCGACCGGCAGCGACGCCACGCTCGAGGATGTGTTCCTGAACCTCACCGACACCACCCACGCATGACCGCGATGACCTCACCGGGCGGCCCGCTGTGGCTGCTGCGTCATGAACTGCGTGTGTCGTGGCGCAACGCCGGCGGCAAGGCGGTCTGGCGCTTGCTGGTGCTGGGCGGCATTCTGTGGGCCTGCGTGCACGCCGGAGCGTGGCTCACGCTGCTCGGCCTGAAAATGGTGGAAGGGCAGCGCCTGCCGGCGAATGCCATTGCCATTGCCGGCGGTGCCTTCTGGGCGTTTGCCTCGATCATGATTTCGCAGACCGTCGCGCACGCCGTCACGGCCCTGTTTGATCGCGGTGACCTGGACCTGCTGATGGCGTCCCCACTGCCGCCGCGCAGCATCTTCCTGATCCGCGGCCTGTCGATCGCCCTGGCCGCCTGTTACCTGCCGATCCTGCTGCTGTTTCCGTTCGCGCACGCCGGGCTGGTGCAGGGGCGATGGGGCTTGATGGGCATTTACCCGGTGACCATCGCATTGGCGCTGGGCTGCGCAGCGGTGGGCATTTCGCTGACCATGTCGCTGGTGGCCATGCTGGGTGCACGGCGCGCCAAGACGGCGGCGCAGATCATGGCAGCCATCATCGGTGCCGGATTCTTTTTACTCTCGCAGGCGCCCAATATGCTGCCCGGAGAGTCGCGCCGCGCCATTTTCAAGTGGTTCGCCGACCAGCTGCTGCCGGGTGGCTGGCTGGCACCGGAAAGTGCACTGTGGTGGCCGGTGCGGGCCATGATGGGCGAGACGCTGCCTCTGTTGCTGGTGACGGCCATCGGCGTGGGCGCATTCTGGTTGTCGGTCAATCTGGCCTATCGGCGCTTTGCCCTCGGCGCGCAGGAAAGCAATGCCGCCGGTAAGCGCCGGCGCGAGCATAAGGGACCGGTGCGGTTTGCCAGCGGATCAACCGGCCTCATTCTCTTCAAGGAATGGAAGCTGCTGTTCCGGGATCCGCAGATCATTTCGCAGACCCTGCTGCAGCTGCTGTATCTCATCCCCATGCTGTATGCCGGCATGCGCAGCGACAAGACGGCTTTCCTGCTGGTGCCGGGCCTGGTGATGATGACCGCCATGCTGGCCGGCAACCTGGCCTGGCTGACCATCACCGCCGAAGACGCGCCCGAACTGCTGGGCACGGCACCCCTGCCGGCCGGCCGCGTGCAGCGGATCAAGGCCGTCGCCGCGCTGTTGCCGGTGCTGGCCTTGCTGACGCCACTGGCGCTGTGGTGGCTGCTGCGCAGCCCGTACGATGCCTTTGTGCTGGTGCTGTGCTGCTCCGGCGGCATGCTGTCGGCGGCCATGTGCCAGATCTGGAACCCGCGGCGCGGCAACCGCCGCGATATGAACCAGCGCTACAAACAAAGCAAGCTGCTGGGCTTCCTGGAAGTGTTCGGCACGATCGGCTGGGCGGGCATCGCCATTTGCATGGGCGGCTACTGGTGGTGGCTGCCACTGCCGATGCTGCTGGCCGGTGCCGGGCCGCTGGCGGCCTGGCTGCTGGGGCAAAAGGCCCGGCGCGAAGGCATGTCCGCCTAGTGGTGTCGGGCTATCAGCGGTTTTCCTGCACATGGTTAGCTTTTCAGGTTGCGAAAATGCGCTCCCTTGGCTATCGTTCAGCCATGGTTACAAATGGCCACATTCGGCCCGCCTCGCATAGATGACTGAACTCGACGCCGCCATTGCGCGCATCGACACCGAATACGGTGCAGCGCTCGACGACGCCTTCACGGCCTACTACCCCGAACTGCGGCAGATCGCCCACGCGCGCCTGATGCGCAGCAGCCTGCGGGGGCAGATGCAGACCACTGCGCTGGTGCACGACAGCTACCTCAAGCTGGCCTCGGGTTCGGAGCACAAGTTCGTCAACCGCGTACATTTTCTGGCCTATGCCTCGCGAACCGTGCGCAGTGTGGTGGTGGACATCGTCCGCGAACAACGCGCCCAGCGTCGCGGCGGCGAGTTTGAATTGGTCACCCTCGATACTGCAGTGCAGGACGGCATGGCCAGTGACATCGACCTGGAAGCCGTCAACAACGCCCTGGACGACCTCGCCAAGCTCGACCCGGGCCTGGCGCGGCTCGTGGAGATGCGTTTCTTCGGTGGGCTCTCGGCCATCGAAATCAGCGAGGCGCTGGGCATGTCCGAGCGCACCGTACAGCGCGAATGGAGCAAGGCCCGGGCGCTGCTGCTGACGCTCATCAGCTGACCGGCCACCGTCGGGCGCGCTGGTCCGTCCTCTTTTTTGAACAGCACCAAGCGATGGGTTGCCATCCGCAGCCCCGTGGCGGATTTTCCCGATCGTTTCCGTTTGACGTTGGGTAGCCGTGCATAGCGTGAATCGGAAGACCCCGTGAAAATCTCAAAAGAAGACTGGCAGATCATCGAGCCCCTGCTGAACGCGGGGCTGGAACTGGATACGGACGCACGCGTTGCGTGGCTCGCCGGTCTTGAAACCACGCATGCCGCCGTGCTGCCACTCCTGCGGCAAATGCTGGCTACCCACGATCGCGCCGAGCAGGCCAAGGAACTGGAAACGGTGTCGCGCCTTGCCGACACCGGCCCGCGCACCGGTGCGTTTGCCGAAGACGTCACCATCGGCCCGTTCCGGCTGCTCAAAATGCTCGGCCGGGGTGGCATGGGCGAAGTCTGGCTGGCCGCGCAGACGGACGGTCGCGTGGAACGCAACGTCGCCATCAAGCTGCCGGTCCTGCAGCAGCAAAGCGAAGTCTGGCTGCAGCGCTTTCGCCGCGAACGCGACATCCTCGCCAGGCTTTCGCATCCGCACATCGCCCGCCTGTTCGATGCGGGTGTCAGCGAAGCCGATGGCAGCCGCGGCCAACCATTCCTGGCCATGGAATACGTCGAAGGCCGCTCGCTCAGCGAATACACGGCGGCCGGCAAGCTGGGTATCGACGCCCGGCTGGGACTGTTCCGGCAGGTGCTCACGGCCGTCGCGCACGCGCACCGTCATCTGGTGGTGCACCGCGACCTGAAGCCTGCCAACATCATGGTCGACGCCGGGGGGCAGGTGAAATTGCTCGACTTCGGTATCGCCAAGCTGGTGGACGACGAAAGCACCGACCCGGCGGCCCCCGCGCTGACGCAGTTGGGCGGCCGGCTGATGACGCTGCGCTATGCCGCGCCCGAGCAGGTGAGCGACGGCACCATCAGCACCGTCACCGACGTGTATGCGCTGGGCGTGATCCTGCATGAATTGCTGACCGGCGTTTCACCCTACCGCGCCGTGCGTGAAGGCAAGCCGTTTACCGAATCCGCCCTGCTCAGCGAAGAGCCGGTGCTGCCGTCCTCGCTCGTTACCGGCGGCGACGCCACCACCGAGCGGCAGCAGACTACCCCGGGCGCACTCGCGCGCAAACTGTCCGGCGATCTGGATGCCATCGTGCTGAAGGCACTGCGCCGCAACCCGGCCGAACGCTACGCCACGGTGGATCAGTTCGACGAAGACATCGCGCGATACCTCGACCGCCGCCCCGTGAAGGCCCGCGCCGGCACGTGGCGCTATCTGGCCGGCCGCTTTGTTGCGCGCCACAAGTTGCCCATCGCCACCGGCGTGGCCGTGGTGGTGACCATGGCGGCCGGGCTGGTGATGGTGGAACAGCAGCGCCGCATTGCGGTGGCCGAAAAAGCCCGTGCCGAAAAGCACTTCGCCAGCGTGCGCAAGCTGGCCAATACCTTCATGTTCGATGTACACGACAAGGTGGCCAAGCTCACCGGTGCACTGGAAGTACGCGAACTGCTGATGAACACTTCGTTGCAGTACCTCGACAGTCTGGCGGGGGAAGCCAACACGGATCCTACCTTGGCGGCGGAACTGGGGGCGGCGTATCGGAAGGTGGCCAATATTCAGGGTGAGCCGGGCAATAACAATCTGGGGAAGTTGGAAGATTCCATCAAGAACTACGAGAAGTCTGTAAAGCAGTTTGAATCCGTAGGCACATGGGGATCAGACAATCTGCCGATGCAGCGGCACAAGTTGCGCTCGCACTATTCACTCGCACGGCACTATGCCCAGATAAAAGACCCGCGTTGGCACGCCCATCTGGATACCGCCATTGCCGTCGGCGAACATATTGCTGCCCAGCCCGCAGCCATTTCGTCGGATAAGTTTTTCCTGTTTGGTCTGTATGCCGAAAAGGCGTTGCAACTCACCCAGGAAGTAGGGCAGACGCCGGAGGTGGGGGCGCTGCTGGAACGCGCGGTGAGCGGTATTGAGGCGCTATACCGGCAGTTGCCGGAAGACCGTATTGTTGCCGGTGGGGTGGTACAGATTTACCAGCGCGTTTCGTACGTGTACGGCGGCACCAAAGGGACGCCTGAAACGGTGCTGAAGGCCATCGATATTGAGCGCAAAGCCATTGCGCTGGCGACAAAGCTGGAAGAAACCAGGCAACCCGACAGCCCGAAATATCAAGGCTATATTCGAAATGGCTACACCAGCCTTGGGCGTAACCTGGTCGCGGCAGGGCAGTACGACGAAGGTGTCGCCATGTTGAAAAAGGCGCTGGAAATGAATCATGCGGCGTTACGTGCCGAGCCAAACAATGATGATATCGCCGGCAGGTTGATGAACAGTATCAACAACCTTTCATTCGCAGCGTTTAGCGCGAAGAAATACGAGACTGTAGTCGAGTATGCACGTCAGGTCAGTATTCCGCTAAAGGTCATGTCGGCGGCGAGCCGCAAGGTCATTTATGCGCGCAATCATATTGGCAACATCCACTACTGGCTAGGCGTTTCGCTGCTGGACCTTGATCGTCCAAATACTGCCCTTTCCACCCGACGGGCGAGGATTGACGAAGCCTGCAAGGCGTTGGCGGTGAGTGTGGCGGAGAGCGAGGACATTCTGCGCAACAAACTCGGCACCGTCAGCGACGAAATGATGAAAGAACGCAGCGATGCATTGGCACGCTGCCGATCAACGCTGGCGACCTTGCGGGGCGGTTGACCGCGGTAGTCTCCTTCGTTGGGGTGGCTCGTCTGGCGCAGGGAGGTATTGCGCCGTTGCAGGCATGTCGGCCCCACGCGCGTGCCTCATAATCCCTTCCACTCCCGCGCCTCCTAAACTCCCGCATCACGCCTTTCGTCCCGCCGCGCCACCGCCCGTGAAAATCACCCCCGAATCCTGGCAATCCATCGAGCCCCTGCTGACCGAGGGGTTGGAGATGGATGCCGCCCGGCGTGAAAAATGGCTGGCGGGGCTCGAAACATCGCATGGCGAAGTGCTGCCGATGCTGCGCCAGATGCTGGAAACCCACGACCGCGCCGAGCGTGAAAACCAGCTCGAAGCCGGCCCCAATGTGGGCGACCTTCCGCTGCGCGTCAGCCAGTTTTCCGCCGGCACCCGTGTTGGCCCGTTCCAGTTGCTGCGGCTGCTGGGCTATGGCGGCATGGGCGAGGTGTGGCTGGCGGCGCAGGTGGATGGCCGCATGGAACGCGAGGTGGCGCTCAAGCTGCCGACCACGCAGCAGCACGGCGAAAACTGGCGCGAGCGTTTTCGCCGCGAGCGCGACATCCTCGCCAAGCTCACGCATCCCAACATTGCGCGGCTGTATGACGCCGGCATCAGCGAAGAAGAGGGCAGTCGCGGCCAGCCCTATATGGCGATGGAATATGTGGAAGGCGAACCGCTGGACGCCTACGCCACGCTGCATCGACTCAGCATCGCCGCACGGTTGGCGCTGTTCCGCCAGATCCTCGCTGCCGTCTCGCACGCGCACCGGCATTTGGTGGTGCACCGGGACCTGAAGCCCGCCAACATCCTGATTGACCGTAGCGGGCAGGTGAAGCTGCTGGACTTCGGGATCGCCAAGCTGATCGACGACGAGTTTGCCGCCAACACCACCGCCGCGCTCACCCAGCTGGGTGCGCGCATGCTGACGCTGCGTTACGCCGCACCCGAGCAGATTGCAGCCGGCGCCATCAGCACGGCCACCGATGTGTATGCGCTGGGCGTCATCCTTTATGAACTCATGACCGGCGCCTCGCCGTATCGCGCCGTGCGCGACGGCAAGGGGCTCACCGAAACCGTATTGCTGGCCGAACAACCCACCATGCCGTCCTCGCTGGCCAGCGCCCGCGCCTGTGAGGCCGCCGCTTCCGAGCGCGGGTTTGGTTCGGCCGGTGCACTGTCGCGGGTGCTGTCGGGCGATATCGACGCCATCATCCTCAAGGCCCTGCGGCGCAATCCGGCGGACCGCTACATCACCATCGACCAGTTCGACGGTCGTTGCTTCGTCGGTGTCGTCGCGTTCTCGA
>CAYSKY010000036.1:1541-2575 GCA_964431425.1 uncultured Burkholderiales bacterium | reverse complement strand
CGCGCGCCACCTGACCAAGCGGCCGGTGAAGGCCCGCACCGGCACCTGGCGCTACCTTGCCGGCCGTTATGTGGCGCGGCACAAGCTGTCCTTTGCCACCGCCGCCGCCGTCATTGTCACCATGGCTGTCGGGTTGGTGATGGTGGAATCGCAGCGGCGCGTGGCCGTGGCGGAGCGCGAACGTGCGCAGCGCCACTTCGCCAGCGTGCGCGATCTCGCCAACACGTTCATGTTTGACGTGCATGGCGAACTGGAAAACCTGCCCGGCTCGCTCAAGGCGCGGCAGACTTTGGTGGCCACCTCCCTCAAGTACCTCGACAGCCTCGCCGGCGAGGCCGTCAACGATCCGGCGCTGGGGCTGGAAGTGGCGGTGGCCTACCGCAAGCTGGCCGAAATCAAGGGCGATTCGCGCGGCGCGCATCTGGGCGAATCCGGCACGGCGCTCAGCAACGCCCGGCGTGCGGCCGGTCTGCTGGATAGCGTGCTGGCCCGCGAGCCGGACAACATCGCCGCGCTGCGCGAGCGCCGCCAACTGGGCCTGCTGCTGGGCCGCATGATTCTGGAAGGCGGCGACGCCAACGGCATCCGCGAAACCGAGCGCGCCGTGCAGGCCGCCGAAAAAATCACCACGCTGCCCGGCGCCGAACTGGCCGACCGCCGCAACCTCGGCGCCGCACTGGCCGAGTACGGTGGCATCCTGGCCGTGGTGAAAGCCGACGAGGCCGGCGCCGATGTGCAGCTCAAGCGGGCCACCGGCTACCTCGAAGCGCTGGTGCGCGACAACCCGGCCGATGTGCTCTCCCGCGCGCGCCTTGCCTACGCCTACGAGCGCGGTGCCATGGCGGCGGAGGTGTCGGGCAAGCCCGAGCGTTTGCCGCAGGCGCTGGAACTGTTCGGCAAATCCATCGCCACCACTGAATCGGTGCGCCGTGACGAGCCCGCCAACCTCTCGCACGCCACCACGCTGGTGAAGCGATACAACAACGCCTCGCGCGCCGCACTCAAGGCCGGCGATACAAAGCAGGCGGCGGCCC
>CAYSKY010000036.1:0-1531 GCA_964431425.1 uncultured Burkholderiales bacterium | reverse complement strand
CCTGGCCGGGCGCGGTCTGGAACTGGTGCGCAGCCTGGCCGCCGCCGATAGACAAAACATCGGCAACCAGACCATGCTGGTGAGCGTGCTGGCCACCTCGGCCGACATTGCACACAAAGCAGGTGGCTACGACAAATCCATCGCACTGGCCCGCGACGCCATTGCCGTGGACGCGGGGCTTCCGGAACAGACCCGCGCGGGCCTCATCGTGCGCGAAAGCCTTGCCGGTGCGTGGCGCACGCTGGGGGCCTCGCAATGCGCGCTGGCGGCCACACCTGCCGGTGCCGCGCGCAAGGCGGCATTACTGCTGGAAGGGCGCACTTTCCTCGGCCAAAGCCGTGCCTTCAAGCAGGAACTGGTGGACCGCAAGATCGACGCGGTCGATGCATCTGCCGCCATTGAAGAGATCGACCACGAGCTGCAGCGTTGCAGCGAAGTGTTTGGCGGCAAGTTAGTGCGCTGACCGGCGGTCACCGCAATTCACGGAGCATCCGCCTGCCCGTGGCGGCTTTTCCCCGCCGTTTCCGTTAGGCCCGATGGAGCGTGCGCCGTTGACTTTCCCAAGGCAACGGCCCGCCGACGCACTTCATCCATCATCGAGGCCCCCGTGAAAAAACTCCTGCTCATCGCCGCACTGTCCATCCTGCCGTCCTGCAACGCCTGGGCCGACTGGGACCCCGCCCTGGAGGCGCGCGAAGCCGCCCAGAGAAAAGCCGCCGCAGACAAGCGTGCCCGCGAGAAGGCCGAAACCGACAAGCTGATCTACGACGCCAACATGCAGGGCATGCGCCAGCAGCTGGGCAAGGACGCCGCCGGCAAATCCGACGCCGAGGTGCAAAAGCTCTACAAGGCGCGTACCGAGGCACAGCAGCGGCAGGCGTCGAGTGCCGCCGCCAATGCCGCCAAGATGGAACGCGACTTCAAAAAACTCGACGCCGACACCCGCCCCGAGCGCGACAAACAGATGAAAGCCATGACCGGTAAGTCCGTGACGGAACTGCACAACATGTCGGACAAGGAGCTGGAAGCCTACGCCAAGGACATGGAGAAAAAGTTCGGCGTGAAGTAGGGCGCAGGCTGCTTGGCGGGAAGCGCACGGCGTTTCCGTTTGATCGGTACCGGACATTTTTTTCTGCCCGGTTGGCCATTGCCAATGGTTAAAGAACAAGCACTGGCGCGGCTTTCCAGCCACTTTCGGTCTGGAAGCCGCGCCAGTGCTTGAGTTTTGATGGTGGGGAGCTTCCGTTGATACCGCGACCAAACATGCTGACGCGACACTTTTCCTTCCCCGGCGAAGGCCGGGGGTTGAGCCGGGAATTCGCGGAGCATGCTCCGCGCCTGCGAAACGCCAATCCGATGCAGCGGATTGGCCCAAGTTCATTCGCTATAGAAAATCCAAATTGGGCTCCGGCCTTCGCCGGGGAAGGTGCACTTCTCGGCTGCCATTCAACACGTTTAGCCAGCGTCTGCCAGACCCGCTAGAATGAGGAACCCCATGACCCGCCGCCCGCCCCATCCGCTCGCCTCGCGC
>CAYSKY010000035.1:11720-14153 GCA_964431425.1 uncultured Burkholderiales bacterium | reverse complement strand
GGAATCCATGCATTGGGCACGGCGGCGGCGAGTTCCTGCGCGCGGGCGATGGCACCCTTCATGCCATTGGCGCGCGGCGTGAGTTCAAACGAGGCGCCATAGGCCAGCATCAGCCGGCGGCGCTCGACCGACATGCTGTCGGGCATCACCAGAATCAGTTTGTAGCCTTTCACGGCTGCCACCATCGCGAGGCCCACGCCGGTGTTGCCGGAGGTGGGTTCGATAATCACGCCGCCCGGCTTGAGTGCGCCGGATTTCTCGGCCTCCTCCACCATGCTGAGCGCGATGCGGTCCTTGATCGAGCCGCCCGGATTGCTGCGTTCGGATTTGATCCAGACCTTGTGTGTATCGCCGAACAGGCGGTTGATGCGGATGTGTGGCGTGCCGCCGATGGTGCCGAGGACGTTGTTGGCTTTCATGGTCTGCTCCGGGATGCTGTTGATCTGGTCGCCTGATGATTGTGGGATGCGCGGGCGGGGCATCAGTCTGCGCCAATCGGCGCGTTGCCGCAAAGAGTTAAAACGCATGTTGTATTACATCGGCGTCACAACCGTGGAAGTGGAGCGGCCCCTTCGCCGGCGGAGGCCGGGGCCTAATTTCAATATTGACCGCAGGGCAGGCCAGCCCGGACGCACCCGCAATGCAGGATCCGGTAGCGCAGTGTCGAACGCAAAGTAACTTGGCCCCCGGCCTACGCCGGGGAAGGAGAAGTTCGAGCCGTCCGCCGTATGTCAGAAGTACGAACGCTTGTTCCGGGCTGCTCGTCCGGCGAGCCGGCATGCGATGGTAATGTGCGCCGATGTCCCCCGTTGACCGCACCGAAATTTCGCCGCTGGCCTTCATTGCGCTATCGCTGGCGGCCTTTGGCAGCGGTATTTCGCAGCGGGTGACCGATCCGCTACTGCCGCGGCTGTCGACCGAATTCGGCGTGTCGCTGGGCGCAGCCTCGTGGGTGGTGACGATCTTCACGCTGGGTTATGGCGCCAACCAGTTGTTCTTCGGGCCGCTGGGCGACCGATTCGGCAAGTACCGCGTCATCGCCTGGGCCTGCGTGGCCTCTTCGATCGCGACATTGCTGTGCGCGCTGGCGCCTGGCTTTGAGCTGCTGCTAGGCGCGCGGCTGGTTGCCGGTGCCATGCTGGCGGCGGTGATTCCCTTGTCGATGGCGTGGATCGGCGACGTGGTGCCCTACGAGCACCGCCAGCCGGTGCTGGCGCGTTTTCTGATCGGCCAGATCCTGGGGGTGTCGGCCGGCCAGTTGCTCGGCGGGCTCGCGGCAGATTACCTCGGCTGGCGCGTGCCGTTCTTCATGCTTACGGTTGGCTTCGCGGCGGTGAGCATGCTGCTGTTTTCCATGCAGCGCCAGTTGCCGCCGCGCGCTCTGCAGGTCCGGGGCGGCGAGGGCCACGCCCTGCAGCGCATGTTTCGCGAGTTTCGCGAAGTGCTGCGCCAGCCCTGGGCACGGGTGATTACGCTCACGGTGTTCCTTGAAGGCGGACTGGTCTTCGGCGCATTTGCCTTCATTGCCACGCACCTGCATCAGACCCACCACCTGTCACTCTCGGCGGCGGGCACGGTGGTGATGCTGTTTGGCTTCGGCGGATTCTTGTTTGCGTTCGGTTCGCGGCAGTTTGTTTCGCGCCTGGGCGAGACAGGGTTGGCGCTGTGGGGCGGCATCGCGATGTTTGTCTCGATGGTGAGCGTGGCGCTGACGCCGGCGTGGTGGATTGCGGTGCCGGCCTGCTTCATCACCGGCCTTGGCTTCTACATGCTGCACAACACCCTTCAAACCAACGCCACGCAGATGGCCCCCGAACGGCGCGGGGCGGCGGTGTCGGCGTTTGCGTCGTGCTTCTTTCTGGGCCAGTCGGCCGGGCTGGCGGCGGCGGGCGCGTCCACCGCCATCGTCGGCACGCGCGGCGTGATTCTGGCGGGCGGGATTGGTGTGCTGTTGGTGGCGCTGTGGTTTGCGCGGCTCAAAGCCAATCACCAGCACGATGTGGAGCGCTGAACAGCATTGCCCAACAGCCAAACTCAAGAACCGGCGCGGCCTGCAGGCCAAAAATGGCCTGGGAGGCGCGCCAATGCTAGGGTTTTTGCTTTTTTGCGAATTCTCACCACCTGCAGGTCATCCCAAGCAGGCAGTGGCTATCGGCGCGCAAACACAACCAAACGGCCGAACCCAAACCACCTGCTGCGAACATCGACGAATTCAGCGGATGAAAAACCAGCAGCTCTCACTCGGCTCAGGATGTCTGTGCCATAGTCGCGCCAAACCAGCACCGAATTTTTCCCGGTCAGGCGGTCGCCGTGAATGGTGATGTCGATCATTGCGGGTCTCCCATGATGATGACGCCCCAGATGGCGAGCATCGCAAGGACCAGCGCGCCGGAGACGATCTCGGCGAGCGCGGCGGGACCGATGGCGGCTGCG
>CAYSKY010000035.1:0-11710 GCA_964431425.1 uncultured Burkholderiales bacterium | reverse complement strand
GAAGGAGATGCTCCACCCGACCCTCGGCGACGCGCGCGCGCTCAATTGTTTTCACTGAAGCGCTCAAGGGAACAGTAAAGACCAGTACCCCCCCCGGTCGCAACACACGAAACAGCTCCCGAAATGCAGCCGCGTCATCTGCCACGTGCTCCAAGACTTCCGTACTGGTGCAAAGGTCAAAGCGATTGCTCTCATGAGTGAGCGCCTGCAGGTCCTGACACTGAACGGAGTCACTGAATTCTCCTCGCGTCACATCAGAGAAATACTCGGAAGTCTGAAGGAGTTGGGTCCGCGCCTCCAAAAAACGGACCACCGCACCCCGACTGGATGCTTCAAAAGCACTTTGCCGGGACAAATCTCCGACACGGTCCACGATCACTTGAATCAAGCTCAAGGCAATGGCGGAGCCCCGGCAACGCAAAAAGCGAACACTTATTTCATCGTCGCCGTATTGCAGCAGTGCTGAAGGTCCGCAGGACGGGCACCTGAAAAACTGAAATCGATATTGCAACTTCAGACCCTGTCCGGCTGAACACGTTGCAACGTTTTCTGGCGAAACGTCACCACCAGCACATCCCGCCAGGCCGGCTGCGTCGCGTCCAGCGGCACCACCGGCGTCACACCATGCAGGCAGCGGTGATCATCCACGAATGTCATGTCCAGCGGATCGATGAGGGTGAAGCTCGCGAGCTGCCGCTTGTCGTTGCCGTGGATGGTGGTGGTGCCTTCGGCGATGTTGTGGCGCTTGACCATCATCACCATCACGTAGTCAACGCCGTCGCGGTGTACACCTTCCGGTGTGGGCTGGCCGCGCATGTCGGTGCGGGCTTCGATGCGGAACTGGTGAGTTTCGACATGCCACGCCGCCCCGGGAGCCAGGCCGTTGAACACACCGGCGGCGAGGCCGAACAGTGAGCGCATCGGCTCCCCTGCGATGATGTCAGCCGTGATCGGCTCGTAGTGGCGCGCGATGCCCCCGTTGAGGTTGTTGTAATCGAGGCTCTGGTAATGCGGCTGGTGTGCTTCAAGCGTGGCCACCGTTGCATCGGGCGCGACCGAGAGCGTGGCGTAGCGCCGGCGCCGATAGCGGCCGCCGTCGGCCATGTAGGTATCCAGCGGCATGTTGTTCCAGCTGGCGGCGAAAGCATCCCAGCCCGCGAGCGGCGTGGCGCCGAGGAATTCGTGCACGGCGTCGGCCGGCAGAAACACGAAGCCGTCGGCACGCAGGGCCTGCTGGATTGCGGCGGTATCCACGCTCAGGCGACGTACAGAAAGATGGCGGCGTAGTGAATGGCCGCACCGGCCAGCACGAACAGGTGCCAGATGCCATGCCAGTGCCGGTACTTGTCATCGAAGATGTAGAACACGGTGCCCGCCGTGTACACCACCCCGCCCACCAGCACCCAGGTGAAGCCGGTCCAGGTGAGCGCTTCCAGCATGGGCACCACGCCGATCACGGCGACCCAACCCATGACGATGTAGATCACCAGCGAAATCCAGCGCGCGCCCTTTGCCACCGTGAGTTCCTGCACGATGCCCGCGATAGCCAGCCCCCACACCACGCCGAACAGCGACCAGCCCCAGGCGCCGCGCAGCGTCACCAGTGTGAAGGGCGTGTAGGTGCCGGCAATCAGCAGGTAGATGGCGCTGTGGTCGAACTTGCGGAACACCCCCTTGGTGCGGCCCTTGGTGCTGTGATACAGCGTGGACGAGGCAAACAACAGGATCAACGTGGCGCCGTAGATGGAAAAACTCACCACCTTCCACACATCACCAAAACGCGCGCCATAAACAATCAGCGCGGTCGCTGCGGCAATGGCCAGCAGCGTGCCCGCGAGGTGGCTGTAGCCGTTGAAGCGTTCGCCGTGATACATGCGCAGCGGTCAATAGTTGGTGGTTTTGGCCGGGGCGGGTTTGGCGTCCGCGACCGGCCTGGCATCGCTTGCCGGCCTGGCTTCCGGAGCCGGGTCCAACGCGCGGTTGAGCATCCAGGCGATGCGCGCGCCGGCCTTGGCCAGTTGCAGCGGCAACACTTCGCCGGCGGTATCCACATAGGCCTGCGGCAGGTTCACCACTTTGTCTGCCGGCCACTTTTCGCCGCAGGTGAATTCGGGCAACTTCGCATAGACCACCTTCTGGCTGAGCGCATGCGATTCGTTCATCCAGTCGCGCACGTCGCCCGACTGCCACTGCGGAATTTCCTTTTCCTTGTAGCGCGCCACCAGTTGCTTGGCGAACTCGACTTCGTTCACGCCGCGCAGGATGGTCTTGGGCAATTCGCTGTCCCACACACGGTGCAGGTTGCGCGGCATTTCAACACCCGGGTACAAAACGTTTTTGTCGTTGCCGCCGCGGTCGCCGTCATCGGCTGCATGCAGCGGCTGGTGGATGTCGCCCACCATGTGGATCAGGAACATGGCGGCCTGCGCACGCGCTTCGTCGGTGGCCTTGGTGTCGGCGAGGATCCTGAAGTACACGGGAATCTTGCTGGAGGCGCAGTCGCCGGCCGGGCAATAGGCTTCGTAGGGCTTCGCGCCGCAGATGGGCTGGTTGTCGTAATGCCATTTGTCGGAGCCGGGCACTTCGATGGTGAGCGCGGTGCGGAACACATCCATCTGGTTGGCGAAGTCGCCGAGATTGACGTTGGGCACCAGGTGATTGAGGCGGATGCGGGTCTTGGGCGTGAGCAGGCTGTCGGCCACGAGGCCGGTGACGCGATGGCCCTCGTTGCCCCAGGCAAACACGGTGGAAGGCAGGGCGGCGGCTGAAATCAGGGCCGCGAGGGCGACGGTGCGAAGGCTGAACATGGAATTTCCTGTCATCAGGGTTCGGGCAATCCCTGCATTGTATGTGGTGGCTGTGACCGCCGCGTGTAAGCTGATGCCGTCAACCGCCCCCGTCCGCCCATGAAATACGAACACCTCATCCAGATCAACGACCCGCTCAATCCCCTCATCGACAACCTCACCCGCGAACAACTGTGGCGCGGCCTGATGCGCTATGTGGAAATGCCCACCGCCTTCGTGGAAGGCCTTGATCGCGGCGACATCATTGCCAGCGACGAACGCGGAATGCAACGCGAGCTGTGGTTTGGGCGGCACCGCGTGGAAGACCACGTCTCGCTGGAGCCGATGTCGAGAATCCACATCGCCGCGCGCGCCTCGGCGGAAATTCCGGCGGGCAACCTGACCCTCACCGTCGAGGAACACGGCGAGAACCTCTTGTTTGTTCGCTTTCACTACGAAACGTTCCCGCAGGGTCACCCGACCGCGCCAGCTGAATACCAGGAGGCGATGAAGCAGGCCTACAAGGCGGCCGGCATCGACATCATCCGCCGCATCCGCGAACTGGCTGAGGAAGGCGCGCTGGACCGGCCGGTGCATTGAGCGGCGGCTCTGGGCCGCCCGGCCGATGCAACAGTTCTGTTACATGCGGCCGTGCGGCTTGGGCACCGATTGCCGACAATAGCGGTCAGATTGTTTTTGATCCCGGAGCCCACACCATGAACCGCCTCTTGATTGCCGCCGTTGTGTTC
This sequence comes from uncultured Burkholderiales bacterium, assembly GCA_964431425.1. Taxonomy (GTDB): domain Bacteria; phylum Pseudomonadota; class Gammaproteobacteria; order Burkholderiales; family Usitatibacteraceae; genus UKL13-2. The sequence goes on along the minus strand of CAYSKY010000035.1, from coordinate 8,175 downwards.
ACCGCCACGGCGGTCTGCGCCCAGAACATGCCGAGTGGCCGTGGCGGTGAGCGCGGGCGCGGCGGGCGTGATGGCGGCGCCCAGCGGAAGCCGGATGAGACCAAGAGTCCAACCGCCATCAGCGCGGCCAATGCCGATTCAGTGTCTACGCTGTATCAGGAGCTGCCCTCACTGAAGGCGGACCTCATGCTCAATGCCGAGCAGACCAAATTGTGGGACGCCTTCGCCCTCGCCGTGCGCGATGTCCGCGATGTGATTCAGGGCCGCATCCGGCGCGAAATGTCGGTGCGCATCAGATCACCGCAGGCCCGCGAGGCGCTGGAAAAGAATCCGCCGCCCGCCCAGTCGCTGTTCAATACCCTGGCCGACGAAGACCGGCAGCGTGCCGACGCGATGGAGGAGGCCCGCGCCAAAGCGGCCGTGCTGATCGCTGCCCTGACGGCCGAGCAGAAGAAAATGTTCGACCGGCGCATCGCGTTGTCGCAGGCGGACCCGCTGGGGGCGTATTAGGGGCGTATGGGGCGCGTACTGCCGCGCAATATCTTCGCTGGTAGCACGCGATTGAACCCAAAGACGCATAAATTGCGCCTTTGCGATACCAGCAGTCGTTATCGGGACGGAATAGGCGGACACTCTCAAGTGTTAACCAACATTTGATCGCCCGCCATGCAAACCCATTCACTCAAACTGCTCTGCGCCGCGCTGCTGGCTTCCAGCTTCGCACCGGCCGCCCATTCGGTACAGCTCAGTACCAATGGCACCGGACAGGTTCTGCTGTTTCCGTACTACACGGTACGGAACGGCTTCGTGACCCAGCTCACGGTGGTGAATACGCAGAACAACACCAAGATGATCAAGGTGCGATTCCGCGAAGCCGTCAACGGCCGGAACGTGATGGACTTTGCAGTGTTCCTTTCACCCAACGACACCTGGGCTGCGGCCGTCGTCCCGACGGCACAAGGCGCCAGCATCGTGACCAACGACAACTCCTGCGTGACACCGTCGGACCTGTTCATGGAAGCGCGCGTTGATGGCCTGGGTCTCGGGCTGAATGCCTTCAAGAACTATTCCTATACCGGCAGCTTTGCTGATGACGCTGCGCTGGCCAGCCTGGACCGGACCCGTGAGGGATACTTTGAGGTGTTTGAAATGGGCGTCATCGAGCCCAACCTCTCTGCCACGGCTGCACAGATTGCGGGCTATGCCGCAATCGGCAGTACCACGAGCAACTGTGCGGCACTGGACGCGTTTGACCCTGCCGCCGGGCGTCCGCAGCCCACGTTTCCCAACCTCGGCGCGCAAATGATGGCCCCGCCTCGCGGCGGATTGGCCGGTCGTGCCAGCCTGATCAACGCCGCAACCGGCGCCAACTATTCTTTCAACCCAACCGCCCTGGAGGCATTCACCACGGCGGTCGCGTATGGAACTGCCGGCACGGACAGGCCTGCGCTCACTGATGCCACGCCGGCCAGCAGCCTAGTCACGACAGCTGACGGCGTGGTGACCGCCAATTGGGCCACCGGACGCGATGCGGTGTCGGCGGTGTTGATGCGCGAGACGATCGTCAATGAATTCGTTATCGATGAGGGCACAGTGTCGCAAACCGATTGGATCGTAAGCATGCCCACCAGGCCGTATTACGCGGATCGACGATTCTCAGGCACCACTTTGGTGGCGGCCCCGTTCACGTCGGACGCGTCAAGTCTGCCCGCGGCGGCCTGCGAGCCTTACGCCTTTGACGTGTTCAACCGGGAAGGGTCCTCGATGAAGCCGCTGGCGATTTGCCCGCTGCCACCGCCTTCGCCCCCGGGCACGCGCAGCCTTTGTCTCAGCGCCAGCGTGGTGCCGATGGCTTCACGCACGTCAATCAATTCCGGAGCCAATAGCATCGCAGGTTTGCTTGGCGCAGCCTTTCCCAGCCGCACGGCGGGTGGCGGTTGCCCGTTTGCCGGTTTGGATATCGCATCCGATGCGACGACCGTTCCTGGCAGCCTGACCACCCCTTCGTTACGCGCCGCGAGTCAAGGCGCCAACGGCGTCATCAAGCTGCTGTTCCCATCCCCGTCACGCCAACTCACCCCTGTTTCCGCGGCCCTCATCTCTCCCACGGGTGTGCGAACGATTATTCCCGGCGTGCACTACGGTCTGCCTGTGATCGGCCTGATGCTGCACAACTACAAAAACGCCAGCGTGGCCTCGCGTTACGGCGGCGTGCTGGAGCACCGCTACACCGTGCGCATCGAGTAGCCGGGCAGAAACGAGGCGGCGCAGGATAAGATATCTGCGCCATGATCCTCGTCATCCACGCCCATCCTTATCCCCGCCACTCCCGCGCCAATGCTGCGCTGGTGACGGCTGTCCGTGACCTGCCGGACGTGGAGGTGCGCTCGCTCTATGACCGGTACCCGGACTTCGACATCGATGTGCCGGCCGAGCAGGCGGCACTGGCGCGCGCGGACCTGGTGGTGTGGCTGCACCCCGTTTACTGGTACAGCGTGCCGGCGCTGCTGAAGCACTGGTTTGAAGCGGTGCTCACGCGCGGCTGGGCTTATGGCGGCGACACCTTTGCGCTGGCTGGCAAATCGTGCCTGTGGGTGTGTAACACCGGCGGTGACGAGCAGGCCTACACGCCGGCGGGTATTCACGAAAAGCCGTTTGACGCGTTCATCGCCCCCATTGAACAAACGGCGCGCTTTTGCCGCATGCAGTGGCTGCCGCCGTTGATCGTTCACGGCGCGCACGTGATCAGCGATGAGGTGCTGGCGGCACAGGCGGCGGCGTTTCGTGCGCGAGTTGTTGAGTTTTCCCGGACCTATGCCGGAGAAGAACCGGCTGCCTGATGGCGTACCACCGTCAGGCAGCCGTTGCTCGATTCAGTCCGCCACGATTTTCGCAGCCACCACCACCTTCTTCCACTTCGCCACCTCGGCCTGCACGTAGGATCTCAACTCTGCCGGCGTACTGGTGTCCACTTCTGAACCTTGTTCCGCCAGGCGCTTCACGACCTCGGCATCCGAAAGCACAGCATTCAATTCCTTGTTGAAGCGTTCGACTATCGCTTTCGGCGTTTTCGCGGGTGCAAAAAGGGCATACCACTGCTTGATGCTGACATCCTTGATCCCTTGCTCTGCCAGCGTGGGGATGTCCTTGAAAGCGGGAATACGCTTGTCGCCGGCGACGCCCACTACTTTGAGTTTGCCGGCCTTGACCTGCGGGCTCGCAGCAAACAAGCTCGGAAACATGACCTGTGTGGTGCCGCCTATCGTGTCCATCATGGCGGGACTGGAGCCTTTGTAGGGGACATGCAGCATGTCGGTGCCGGTCGCGAGCTTGAACAGTTCGCCGGCAAAATGTGGCGCCGTACCGTTGCCCGCCGAAGCAAAACTCAGCGAACCCGGGTTGGCCTTGAGTAACGCCGCCACGTCCTTGGCGGATTTCGCGTTGACCTGCGCATTGACCACCATCACGGTCGGCGACTCGGCGACCATGCCGATGGCCTCGAAGTCAGTGACCGGGTCGTAGCGCAGTTTCTGCAGCGCGGGATTGATGCCGTGGGTTGCAATGTAGCCGAACAGAATGGTGTGGCCGTCGGGTGCGGCGCGTGCGACGTACTCACTGGCAATGGCGCCGTTGCCGCCCGGCTTGTTGTCGATGATGATCGGTTGTCCCAGCCGGGCGGCGAGGCGCGGTGCGAGGATGCGGGCCATGCCGTCGTTGCCGCCACCTGCGGCGGTGGGCACGACGATGGTAATGGTCTTGTCCGGCCAGGCGTGGACAAGCCCGGTGGTGAGCGCCAGCGCGGCGGCGGCGGCCAGTTTCTGGAGGTTGCGTGTCATGTTGGTCCTTGCGTGAAGTTATCCGGGAGTGGATGCGGGAACAAAGACAACGCCCCGCATGATCTTTCGTGCCGTGCGAATAAGGGAGGCCGATGAGACTGCGAGGCCGCGATCCCGCGCCTCCAGGCTCACTTCAATGTCGATGGCGCCGGCTGGATGCTCGACCGACACCAGCCGGTTGCCGGCCTGAATGTCGTCCGCGTAGGCATTGGCCACCGTGCCGGCGCTAACGAAGGCTGTGGCCACACCGATGGCGCCGGTCGCGGCATGGGATCGATGGCATCGGCGCGGCGTGAAGTAGCGCGAGCGGACGGCGGACGGACGGCTGCCGGCGCTGACGATGACCGGTTTGGGCACAACGCTGTTTGATACATCGCCCAGTCCCATCAGCCGGCCCGCCTGGCGCCGGAGTGTTTCGATGCGCGCCAGCAGCCCGGCATCGCCATCGAGCGCGGCGGCGGTTTCGCCACCCGTTATGCCCAGCGACCGGGCATCCACAATCATGAGTGGCATTGCGGCATCGATGCACGTGACCTGCACCCCGTCAATGTCATCGACCGGCTGACCGGTGGGGAACAGCGCGCCTGTCACACCGCCCCAGGCGTCCCTGAAAGCAAGTGCGATGGGGGCGCCCGTTCCCGGCACGCCGTCGATGCGGGTTTCGCCGTCGTAGCGCACGCGGCCATCCGGTGTCTGCACCGTCGCAACGATGCGGGCGCCGGTGTTGACGTTGTGGATGCGCACGGCGGTGGTGCCGTGCCTCGCGGGGACCAGGCCCTCCTCGATAGCGAACGGTGCGACGCCCGCCAGCATGTTGCCGCAGTTCGGGCGGGTGTCCACCCGCGCCTCATCGACGAAAACCTGCGCAAACAGGTAGTCGATGTCGCAACCGGGCTGGGTAGAGCGGGACACGATCGCGACCTTGCTGGTCAGCGAGTTGCCGCCCCCCAGTCCGTTGAGTTGCAGGTCATGCGGCGAGCCCATGACTGCAAGCAGCACACGGTCGCGCTCAGCCGGGTCGGCAGGCAGGTCTGAAGCATGGAAGTAGGGGCCGCGCGAGGTGCCGCCCCGCATCAGCACGCAGGGGATTTCCGTAAACATGGCGGCATCGTGCGCGCCACGGCATAATTAGTGAATTGCAACTTTCAAACTGATACTTGCATGTCACGCATCAATTACGATTTCCACGAGCTACGTTCCTTTGTCGCGGTAGCCGACCTTGAAAGCTTTCGCGCGGCCGCGGAACAACTCAACATTTCCGCGCCAGCGCTGAGCCGGCGGGTGGACCGGCTGGAGACGATGCTGGGCACGCGCCTGCTGGAACGAACCACACGGCGCGTGGCGCTGACCAATGTCGGGCGTACGTTCCTCGAGCATGCCCGCGCGGCACTCGACGAGTTGGAAGGCGCGACGCTGGCCATCACCGAAATGGCGGAACAGCGCACCGGGCTGGTGACGGTGGCCTGTGTGCCGTCTGCGGTCTATTACTTCCTGCCGGAGGTGCTCAAGACGTTCACCGGCAGGTACCCGCGCATCCGGGTGCGCATCATCGACGAGGGCGCGAACGAAGTGCTGGCCAGCGTAGCTGACGGGCGCGCCGACTTCGGCCTCAATTTTGTGGGTGCCCAGGAACCGGGCATTGCCTTCCGCGCGCTTTATCGCGAGTCGTTCGTGCTGGCAGTCCGCCGCGACTCGCCGCTGGCAAAGCGCCGGCGGGTGGCGTGGTCGGAGATCCGGGAACTGCCGTTCATGTCGGTGGCGCGCACCAGCGGCAACCGGCTGCTGCTGGACGTGGCGCTGGCAAAGTCGGGCATTCGCGTCAACAGCCAGTATGAGGTCTCACACGTCTCTACGCTGCTGGGCCTGGTGGAGGCCGGTCTCGGCGTGGCGGCAATTCCGCGGCTGGCCATGCCGGCCGGTGCCAAGCACCCGACGCTGGCCGCCGTGGACCTGATCAAACCCAGTGTGGACCGGACCGTGGGGCTGATCACCCGGCACGGGCACAAGCTCAGCCCGCCTGCGGAAGAACTGGTGGGTTTGCTGCGCAGCGCGGCCAAGGCACGCGGGTCGCAGCGGCTGCGGTAGGCGCCGGCTTTATTGCAGGCCGCGCACCAATCAGTGCACATATTGCACTTCATTTACGGATGGACGAAACGGATACTGCTCCCAAACAACACAAGGAGGAGTTCCGACATGCGAGTAAAACAAATCGCGCTGGCCGTCACCCTGACTGGCGCCGCCCTCTCCGCCACCGCGCAGACCGCCAGCACCGTCACGCTGTATGGCCGCGCCTATGTCATGCTCGAATCGGTTCGTGCCGCGGGCAGCACGGTGGCGCCGCCCTCGCGAAACCGGGTGTCAGACCGTAACTCGCTGTTCGGCCTGCGCGCCAGGGAGGATCTTGGCGGCGGGCTTTCGGCTTTCTTCCAGATCGAGTCGCTCACCGCGATCGATGACCCTGCCACCAACCAGCTTGCATCGCGCAATTCAGGTGTTGGCCTGACCGGATCATGGGGTTCCGTGGTGCTGGGGCGCTGGGACACCCCCTTCAAGATTGCGCACGCTGCGGCGGCTGATCCGTTCCAGGATCTGTCGCTCGCTGATGTGACCGGTGTAGCCATGAACCAGGGCAACTTCTCACGCCGCGAGAACAACATGGTGCAGTACTGGTCACCCAAGTTTGGCAACACCTCGTTCCGCCTGCACTATTCGGCCAACGAAGGCAAAACGGCGACCGTGAACCCCTGGGTCAAGGGTGCTTCGGTCACCTACACCGATGGCAAGTTGTACGTCGCCTATGCTTACGAGCGGCACAATGACCAGCGCGCGGCTACGGTGACGGCCGGCATCAAGGAGACTGGAAACGCTGTATCGGCCAACTACAAACTGGGACCGGTGAAGCTCTACGGGCAAACCGGCCGATACCAGCGCACTGGCACCAACACGCAACGTGGCGACATGATCGGGGCCGAATGGACTATCGGGGCTCACAACCTGCTGGTCGCGCTGCAAAAGTCGCGCGACGGCGGCGCACCGGGCGCCGTCCAGCCGAATTGCAAATTGACCGGTCTGGGCTACCGTTACGAGTTTTCCAAGCGCACGTGGTTCGTCGCCGAGTACGCAAAGGTCGACAACGACAGCACGGCGACCTGCAACTTCGGTACCGCCCCCCTGGGCATCAGCGCCGGCCAGGACCCGCGGGGCTTCGGCATGGGTGTGCGGCATACCTTCTAGCCCGTCGTGAATTGAGGCGGCGCGCTCGCCGCTTTTCCGGAAAAGCCACGCACTTAGCGTGGCTTTTCTGCTTTACAGGGCTCGCAAGTCTCGGCAGCCGATCCCTTCGAGAATCCAGTATCGTGTCGGGCATGTTCCCGTCCGACACCAGCACCTTTGTCGCGCTTGCCCGCCAAATCGGGTGGCAACCATGATCGACGCCCTCATCTACCTTGCCGCCGCCGTCATCTGTGTGCCGCTAGCCAAGCGCTTCGGCCTCGGTGCCGTGCTGGGTTACCTGATCGCGGGCGCGGCCATCGGACCGTGGGGGCTGCGATTCATTGAAGACGTTGAATCGACCATGCACTTCTCCGAATTCGGCGTGGTGCTGATGCTGTTTGTGATCGGGCTGGAGCTGGAGCCCAAGCGGCTAATGGCGATGCGCAAAAGCGTGTTCGGCGGCGGCGCCCTGCAGCTGGGCATCTGCGGCATCGCACTGGCGGGCGGCATGATGGCTTTCGGGCTCGGCTGGAAGGCGGCACTGGTGGTGGGCGCGGCGCTGGCGCTGTCCTCCACCGCCATCGCGGTCGCAACCATGAACGAACGCAACTTCATGCCCACACCCACCGGGCAGTCAAGCTTTGCCATCCTGCTGTTCCAGGACATCGCCGCCATTCCGCTGCTGGCCATCGTGCCGCTACTGGGTGCGCAAGCGGTGGCGAGTGCCGATCCGGGGTGGATGAATGCGCTGAAGGCCTTCGGCGCCATTGCCGCGGTCATCGTCATCGGCCTCTATCTCACCCGGCCGCTTTTGCGCATCATCGCCGCCACCGATCTGCGCGAGGTGTTCACGGCGTTTGCCCTACTGCTGGTGATCGGCATCGCGCAGGTGATGACGCTGGCCGGGCTGTCGATGGGGCTGGGGGCGTTCCTCGCCGGCGTGCTGCTCGCGAGCTCCGAGTACCGACACGCGCTGGAAACCGACATCGAGCCGTTCAAGGGCCTGCTGCTGGGATTGTTCTTTATCTCGGTGGGCATGGCCATCGACTTCGGGCTGCTCATCAGCCAGCCGCTGTTGGTGTTGATGCTGGTGGGCGGTTTTCTCGCAGTAAAACTGGTCACGCTG
>CAYSKY010000034.1:0-14231 GCA_964431425.1 uncultured Burkholderiales bacterium | reverse complement strand
GGAATGATCACCGCATCAGCGGCGGTCAGCGCATTAACCGTCAGCATGTTCAAGGCGGGTGGGCAGTCAATGACAACAAACGAATAGTCCTGCACCACCGAGGCCAGTGCCGACTTCAGCCTGAATTCTCTTTGGTCGATGTCAATCAGCTCAATTTCCGCACCCGCCAGCTCGCGGTTGGCGGGAAGCACATCGAAGCCGCCTTCGGCTCTGACTCTGGCATCTGTCACGCCATATTCACCCAGCAGCACCCCGTAGAGAGTGCGCTCGACTGCACTCTTGTCTATGCCGCTTCCCGTTGTCGCATTACCTTGCGGATCCAGGTCAACCAACAAAACCTTTTGGCCATAGTGGGCGAGTGTTGCGGAAAGATTTACGGCAACGGAGGTTTTGCCAACGCCGCCCTTCTGGTTTGCAATTGCAAAGACTTTCATCTGCTTAGCTTTTCTCGATGACAACCAAATGGCGCTGTGCGTCCAAACCGGGCACGCTCAACATGTGTACGTCCATTACCCGGAACGGCGCCGGGACGCGAGCAATTTCATCGTGCGGGTATTGCCCCTTCATCGCCAGCATCTGCCCGCCCGCTGCCAGCAAATGCCCGGCGTTTTCCACAAAATCCTTCAAATCGGAGAACGCACGGGAAATAACCACGTCGAAGAGTGCCTCCGGCCGATACTTTTCCACCCGTTCCGTCACCACCGAGGCGTTGCGGATACATAGTTCGTTGATAACTTGGCGAACGAAGGTGGTTTTCTTGGCAATGGTGTCAAGCATGGTCACGCGTATCTCCGGCCTCAGGACCGCCAACGGGATTCCGGGCAATCCGGCACCGGTCCCGACATCCAGCACGCTCCGCGCCGAATTGAACAGACCAATGACGCTTGCGCTATCCAATATATGCATGTGTACCATTTGCGCGGTATCCCGTACCGCCGTCAGGTTGTACACCCGGTTCCACTTGGCCAGAAGCTCAACATACCGGTACAGCGTCTCGACGGCCTCTTCGGTGAATGGTTGGCCTATTTCACGCAACCCTTCGCGCAAAGCCCGGCAAAGGGTGTCGGATACCGGGGTTGCTTCGGTATTTAGACTTGTTGACATGATGTCAGGATGTCAGGACGATTTGGCGTCAGCGGTCCGTCGTTCGAATTCGAATCCGCGCTTCAGGTTTACGAGGAGTAGCGAGATGGCGGCGGGGGTAATTCCCTGGATTCGGGCCGCCTGACCGACTGTTTCGGGCCGATGGAGGTTTAATTTGAGCTGAACCTCTTTCGATAATCCGCGTACCTGCAAATAATCGATTTCGGGTGGCAAGCGAAGGTTCTCTTGCCCGGCGTTCCGGGCCACCTCGTCCTGCTGGCGGTCAATGTATCCCTGATATTTCGCCGCTATTTCCACCTGCTCAGCCACCTCAGCCGCCACGTTTACAGACTCCCCAACCCCAAGAGTCATCAGCGCCGCGTACGTCGTGTGGGGCCGGCGCAGCAAGTCAAAGAGTGAATACTCACGCTCAATGGGGCCGCCGAGAACTCTGGTGGCCATCACCGGGTCTAGCTTTCCCGGCTGAGCCCATGTCGCGCGTAGCCTGGCTTTTTCCCGCTCAACCGATTCCTGCTTTTCGCAATACTTGCGCCAACGGTCATCATCCACCAATCCAAACTTCCGACCAATTTCAGTCAGGCGGCCGTCGGCATTGTCTTCCCGCAACTGGAGACGGTATTCGGCTCTCGATGTGAACATGCGATAGGGCTCGCTAACCCCCCGTGTGATCAGGTCATCAACCAGTACGCCGAGGTAGGCCTCATGCCGGCCAGGGCACCAGCCAGGTTGGTCTCGTGTGGCCCTTGCAGCGTTCAACCCCGCCAGCAAACCTTGGGCGGCGGCTTCTTCGTACCCGGTCGTCCCGTTTATCTGGCCAGCAAAAAACAAACCTTCAATCGCTTTGGTTTCAAGCGTGGATTTGAGTGCGCGTGGATCAAAGTAATCGTACTCAATTGCGTAGCCGGGTCGCAAAATATGTGCGCTTTCCAGACCGCCAATTGAACGAACCAATTGCACCTGAACGTCAAAAGGCAAGGAGGTCGAAATACCGTTGGGATAGTATTCGTTGGTCGTCAAACCCTCGGGCTCAAGGAAAATCTGGTGGCTCGGCTTATCTGCAAAGCGGTGGATCTTGTCCTCAATTGAAGGGCAATACCGAGGCCCCACGCCCTCAATGACCCCTGTGTACATTGGCGAACGATCGAGGTTTCCACGAATGATGTCGTGGGTCCGAGTGTTGGTGTTCGTAATCCAGCAGCTTACCTGCCTCGGATGCAGGCCTTGGTGACCAAGGAAGGAAAACACGGGCGTCGGTTGATCGCCAGGCTGCTCCTCACATCTGGAAAAGTCGATGGTTCGTCCATCGATTCTTGGCGGGGTTCCCGTTTTGAGCCGGCCGACGGGCAAACATAATTCGCGCAGCCGATGTGCCAGGGTGCTAGACGGCGGATCACCCGCCCTCCCACCCGGGAAGTTCTCCAGCCCGACGTGAATTTTGCCTGCGAGGAACGTACCCGCAGTCAGTACAACCGCTTTCGCATGGAACCGCAGCCCCATCTGGGTGACGGCGCCCGCGACACGGGCACCGGAGAGAACCAAATCGTCGATCGCCGCCTGGAAGAGCCACAGATTCGCTTGGCACTCCAGTCTCGTCCTGATCGCACTCCGGTAGAGCACACGGTCCGCCTGGGCACGGGTCGCCCGTACTGCCGGCCCCTTGCTTCGATTAAGGGTTCGAAATTGAATCCCCGCTTCATCCGTCGCTATTGCCATGGCGCCACCCAGCGCGTCGACCTCTCGAACGAGATGGCCTTTCCCTATGCCACCAATTGACGGGTTGCACGACATCTGCCCCAGCGTTTCAATGGCATGCGATACCAACAGCGTGCGTGCGCCAGTGCGAGCGCTGGCAAGTGCAGCCTCAGTGCCGGCATGCCCGCCACCGATCACAATAACGTCGAATTGAGTCTGGTATTCCAAGTGTTCCTGCCGGGTTGAAGTTGCGCGAAGGCCGGTCGGCGAGTTTATGCCATGGCGATGTTTTTGGCCACCTAAAGCACGCCAAACTTGAATTCCCCCCCCAAAACCACACCTCGCAACGGTTGATTCACTGTCAATCGTGGCCAGCGCCTATTTCCCGATACAAAAACGGCTGAATATTTCTCCAAGCAATTCGTCAGCACCAAACTTGCCGGTAATTCTTGATAGGTGAAGGTGCGCTAGACGTAACTCTTCAGCAAACAATTCAAATTGCCTGTCGCAAGTTGCGGCGATGGCAAGGTGTTTCTCGACTGCATCCAATGCTCGCAGATGACGCTCCCGCGCGATAAATACACCTTCGGAATGCGGCATCCACCCAGAAGTTTTTAGCAACCAAGCTCGCAATCGATCGAACCCTTGTCCGGTAAGCGCCGATACAGCGATCTGGTTGTCGCTTCCAGGGTGCGTGGTTTCACGTGAAACAATACGATCTGGAAAGATATCGATCTTGTTGTAAACAATCAGCGGCCGCGTCCCCTCGGGTAAGCCTCTCAAGATCTCGATGTCTGCAGGCGTCAGCCCTGTGCCCGCGTCCACAATAAGCAGGACGGCGCTCGCTTTTTGAATTTCCTGCTTCGTCCGCTCAATCCCCAAGCGCTCGACCAGGTCTTCGGTCGAACGTAATCCGGCGGTATCAACCAAGTGAATCGGCACACCCTCCATGTGCAACGTGGTTCGCACCGCATCGCGTGTCGTTCCTGCAACCGGCGTCACAATGGAAAGATCCTCGCCGGCAAGGCGATTTAGCAAGCTGGACTTGCCGACATTGGGCTGTCCGATTAGCGCAACCAGAAGCCCATCTCGTAGAGTCACGCCCGCCATCGCGGTTCGTCGCAGATCCCGCGTAACGTCCCGGGTTTTCGCCAATTGGTCGTGAAGCGCTTCAAAATCCGCAACATCGAGCTCTTCTTCCGGAAAGTCGATGCAAGCCTCAACGAGCATTCTTAGTGCAGTAACGAGGTTTGAAAGAGCATCCACCCGCGCGGAAAACTCACCTGTCAAAGTTCTTGCCGCCGACTTGGCCGCCATCTCGGAGCTCGCCTCAATCAGATCAGCAACCGCCTCTGCCTGGGCCAGGTCGAGCTTGCCATTGTGAAAGGCTCTTTCGGTGAACTCTCCCGGGTTTGCCGGCCGACATCCCAGATTTGTGCAAGTTCTGACGACGCTGGCAAGAAGGGCTTGTCCGCCATGACACTGAAACTCTACGATGTCCTCTCCCGTAAAAGAGCGTGGCCCTCGAAAAAAAAGGACAATCCCCTCGTCCAGCACCGCCCCGTCCACGTCATGAAAGCGTCGGGCTGTGGCTACCCTGTCCTTGATGCCGCGCCCGGCGACCGCATCCCTGATTCTCGCGCTAAGCGGGCCCGAAATACGCACCACACCCACTCCTCCGCGCCCCGGGGCGGTCGCTATTGCGACGATCGTATCGACCGTTTCACGTGAAACCATATCGCGTTATGCTGTCTTGGAGATGCTGTCGCAGTTTTAGTTTTGCAGCCAAAAAAAAGCCACCTCAATCAAGGTGGCTTTTTGCGGAGGCGTCAGCAATTATTTGCCTGACGATATGCCTTTGGGCTGCACCAAATGTTCAGTGGATTTGTTTATATACCACTGCTGCCCGATACCCAAGATATTTTGCACGGTCCAATAAAGCACCAAACCTGCCGGGAAGAAGAAGAACATAACCGAAAACACCACCGGCATGATCATCATGACTTTTGCCTGAACAGGATCGGGTGGCGCCGGGTTCAGCTTGGTCTGAATAATCATTGAGGCGCCCATAATGACGGGCAGAACGTAAAAGGGGTCGGGGGAGGAAAGGTCTTTGATCCAACCAATCCACGGCGTGTTGCGCAACTCAACTGCACCCAGAAGCACCCAGTACATGGCAATCAGAAATGGCATCTGAATGAGAATTGGAAGACACCCACCAAGCGGATTTACCTTTTCGGTTCGGTAAAGGTCCATCATCGCCTGGTTCATTTTGACTTTGTCGTCGCCGTAGCGCGCTTTCAGGGCCTCCACCTTTGGGGCAAGTTGCTTCATGTGCGCCATGGACTTGCCCGCTTTCTGGTTGAGCGGAAAGAAAACCAGCTTCAACAAAAAAGTGAACGCGATGATTGTCCATCCCCAATTGCCGACAATTTTGTTGATCCACGAAAGCACCACAAACATCGGGTAGGCCAAGATTTTCAGCCAGCCATAGTCCACGACAAGATCAAATTCCGGAGCGAGCGCCTTCAAGTGTTCCTGTTCCTGCGGACCAACATACAACGGCATGGATATCGAACCGCTTGCCCCGCTTGCAATCGAGGGCATCGGTTGGATGACGCCGGCAGAGTAAAGTGTGTCGTTGACTTTTCTGGTGAAAAACTCGCGCTTCGTCTGGCCCGCGGGTAACCAAGCGGCAACGAAATAATGCTGAACCATCGCTATCCAGCCATCACTGGCTTCTTTGACGTGGTCCTGCTTTCCTTTGGCGATGGCAGAAAAATCCACTTTCTGAAATTTTTTGGCATCGGTAAAAATCGCTGGCCCGGTAAATGTAACGACACCGCCGGTCAAGAAGTTTCCTGCACTTTCTCCTTCCGGAGGGTTGCCATCTCGCAAGAACTGAAAGTAAACACTAGGGGTAATCGCTACGTTGGCCTTGTTCTTGACCAGATACCGGACATCAATAACGTAACTGCCGCGCTTGAAGACGAAAGTCTTGTCGACCAACAAGCCTTCCGACTCAATCGACAGCGTAACTTCCAACTCGTTGCGGTCCCCCATGTCAAACCGGGCGGCAGAAGAGCGCCACGTATTCGTATGGTTTGGCATCGCAGGGCCCAAGAGGCCGGACTGGGCAACATAGTAAGCGCCGACCTTGTCCTGCATGAGCTTGAAGGGTTTCGAAATGTCGCCATGCGCGGCATGCTTCAGCAAATCAAGGCTGCGAATATCCCCGCCTTGGGTATCAATTTCCAACTGGAGCGTATCGGTAGTGACAACGATTCGCTCGCCGCGCTTCGGCAAGTCTTGCGATGTGGCGTCTGGCGGAGCGCTGGCGACCGGAGGAGTGGTCGCGGATGTCGCCGCGGGCACCGCGTCTGAAGGCGTACCAGTTGTTGCCTTTACGGCGGAAGGCTGTGCAGCCGCCGGCGGATTCTGGTGCTTGTTCCAGGCTTCCATCAGCAAGAAGCCGCTGAACGCAAAAATCACCGCCGCAATAATTCGCTGAGTATCCATTTCAATCCAAAAGTTGTGACACCTGTGAGTGCCATCTCTACCCGTTACTGACCACTAGGGGACCGGATCGTATCCACCATTGGACCATGGATGGCATTTTGATAACCGACGCGCAGCATACCAGCCACCACGGAAGATGCCGTGTCTGTCAATTGCGCCCATCGCGTAGTGGGAACACGTTGGGGAAAAGCGGCACTGAGAACCCAAATAGGGACTCAGGGCAATTTGGTAAAGGCGTATTAGGAAAAGTGCCGCCCGTCGCGGGAGGCGGGTCATGCTGGCTTTGACGAAAAGGACAGCCTGCCCAACAATTCGGCCAGCTCAACCCTGATCCGCCTACGCGCCGCAACCAGACGACAATCGTTTTTCAGACGAAACTGTAGCAGGAGGTCATACTCCTTGCCGCTGGCATCGCTATTCCGAAATGCCTCTCGGACAAGTCTTTTCACCCGGTTGCGTGCTACTGCCGTTGGTAACAGCTTCTTCGGTGTTGAGATCGCAATTCGCGCACCCACTCCTGCCTGTGCTCGGACATTGATGAATTGCATATCAAACGAAGGAGTTCGGATTTTGCGTCCTTGACGCAGGACACTCACGACACCGGCTTTATGCAGGCGTTTCACACGAGGCAGGCCGAATTTTTTGCGTGACAAAACTGGCCCGTGAATCAAATCGCTGCTGCTATACCGCTACCCGCGCCCTGCCCTTGGCCCGGCGAGCATTAATGACTGCGCGGCCGCCCGCTGTTTTCATGCGAACAAGAAATCCGTGTGTTTTTTTGCGACGGGCGACGGACGGTTGGTAGGTGCGTTTCATAACTGCTCTCACTAAAAATGATTGTTGGGTGGACTGGCGATGGAAGACGTTCGCGTCTTACCCGCAGAACTTCGCATTATCTTGTAATTTCAGATGCTTAGTCAAGGGAGGCTGCCATGCGCAAAGTCATCGAACAAAAAATACATTGCCTGGGCGATCCGCCTAAATCCTGCGTTTTCCTGGCATTGGCTTGTGGATAACTTATCGCGATCCGCGTAAAATGTACGGTCTTGAAGCGCCGCCATTACCCCATAGACCACAATTCAAAGAAAACCATTCTCGATGCACCCGTTTTGGCAGTCTTGCACCGACGATTTCAAACAGGAATTGTCAGCACACCAGTACAGCACCTGGATAAAGCCCCTGCGATTTGACCAAGAAGGCGACTGTTTCACACTGATTGCTCCCAATCGTTTCGTTTTGCAATGGGTCAAAGACAGGATTCTCAGCAAAATTGAGCAGGCAGGCGAAAAATACTTTGCCAGAGCGATCAATATCGAATTGGCGATGGATGAGGCCCCAACCGAAACGGTGATTCGAGAAACTTCACAGTCTCAGGCGATTTCTGCAGTGGGCTCGGGCCAACCCTCTCCAGCGCGTTTGCAAGACCATCGGATAAATCCAGCCTTTACGTTCGCTTGCTTCGTTGGCGGAAAGGCAAACCAGTTGGCTCGGGCAGCCGCACTCCAGGTCGCCCAGAATCCGGGCTCGGCGTATAACCCCTTGTTTGTATATGGCACAACCGGTCTGGGTAAAACCCATCTGGTGCAAGCGATCGGAAATCAAGTTCTAGCTCAAAACCCTCAAGCAAACGTACGTTATTTACACGCTGAGCAGTTTGTAACAGATGTGGTAAGGGCCTATCAGCACAAGGCGTTCGATACATTCAAGAAGGCTTACCACACTCTTGATCTCCTTCTGATCGACGACATTCAGTTCTTCGCAGGTAAATCAAGGACGCAGGAGGAGTTTTTCTACGCCTTCAATGCACTCATCGAAGGTGGTAAGCAAGTAGTAATGACCAGTGACCGCTTCCCGAAAGAAATTGCAAATATTGATGACCGTCTGATCTCTCGCTTTGGATGGGGCTTAACCGTCTCTGTAGAACCTCCCGAGCTTGAGATGCGTGTCGCAATCTTGATAAAGAAAGCGGAAAGCGAAGGCCTGACCTTGGAAGAGGATGTTGCCTTCTTCATTGCCAAACATATCCGATCGAATGTCCGAGAACTCGAAGGTGGTTTAAAGCGAGTCTTGGCATACTCCCGCTTCAACAATGTACCGGTCAGTGTTTTGGCGGCAAAAGAGGCACTAAAGGATCTGCTGGCTGTACTGAATCGCCAGGTTTCCATTGAAAACATCCAGAAAACCGTCGCGGATTACTACAAAATAAAAGTATCCGAGATGTATTCCAAGAAGCGCGTACGTTCGCTTGCCAGGCCGAGGCAAGTCGCGATGGCACTTGCAAAGGAACTGACTCCAATGTCATTGCCTGAAATCGGCGAGGCCTTCGGTGGGCGCGATCACACCACTGTATTGCACGCATGCAGAAAAATACACGAGTTGGTCGAATCCGATCAGTCCTTGGCACGGGATCACGCACTACTCACTCAAATACTACGCGGCTAGATTTCCTAGCCGATTGAACAAGTCCTTCGTAAGGGTTGAATAAGTTGTGGATCGTTACATTTAATTTGGAAATACACTGCACTGTTGAGAATCTGTCCACAGCACTACACACTCTCAGGCAAATCTATTCAGTAGTTTTCTATACACGTAACGCTTTGATATAAAAATAGAAAAAGCCATACAGCTCCTGTCTGCCCAGCCCTTAACTACTACTACTAGGTTTATATATTCATGATTACGATAAAAGCCAAGAACAGCACTTTGTTGGGGCCACTACAATTTGTGACGGGTATCGTGGAACGTCGGCATACATTGCCCATTCTGTCGAATGTGCTGCTTGAAGTAACGGACCATACCGTCAATTTCCTGGCAACCGACCTCGAAGTTCAGATTCAGGCAAGTGCCAAGTTAGACTCCGCGCACAAACCGGGCAGCCTCACAGTAGCCGCAAAAAAACTTCAGGATATCTTGCGTGCTCTCCCGCCGGATGCCGATACAGCCTTAGAAATGAAAGACAACCGGCTTACAGTAAAGGCGGGCAAGAGCCGGTTCTCCCTTCAAACACTATCCGCAGCGGACTTTCCAAAGATCGCAGAAGCCAAGGATCAGGCAAACGAATTCAGCCTTCCGCAAAAGGACTTCCGCCGGGTTCTTGGGTTGGTGCAGTTCGCCATGGCCGTTCAAGACATCCGCTACTACCTCAACGGTGTTTTGCTCTCAACAGAAGGCGATACGCTGAGAGTCGTCGCTACAGACGGGCACCGGTTGTCAATGGCGAGCTACAAGTTACCGGAACCGGTTGCAAAAATAGACGCAATCCTTCCCCGCAAAACCGTTCTCGAACTAATCAAGTTGCTGGACGAAAGCGATGACCCCATTCAGATGCGAATGCACCAGAATCAGGTGAAATTTACCTTCGCTGGAATCGAAATTGTCAGCAAGATCGTCGAAGGGAAGTTTCCCGATTACACCAAGGTCATCCCCGCCGGCTACACAAACCATGTATCGCTGAACCGGCAAGAATTTCTGGGAGCGTTGCAACGGGCATCGATTCTGTCCAACGACAAAATTCGCGGGGTGAGGCTGGTTTTCACCAAAGACTCACTGTCCATAATCTGCAACAACAACGAACAGGAAGAGGCAGAGGAGAACTTGCCGATTTCCTATGCCCGAGACGCGATGGATATCGCCTTCAACATTGCCTACCTTCTCGACGTACTGAATCACCTCACAACAGAAACGGTCCTGGTCTCCTTGGGGGACGCCAATATGGCGAGCGCGCTAATTGCCCAACCAGGCAGTGAAGACTTTAAATATGTTGTCATGCCAATGCGCATCTAGGTCTGTAATGAAGCGTCGCATACGATCGTTGCTGGCGACCATTCAGGCCTCTTCACTATACAAATCAGCTTAAACAGGAACTCAATGTCAGAACCAGAGAAGCAGAACCCATCAGCGTACGACTCCGACTCGATCAAGATTCTGAAAGGGTTGGAAGCCGTCCGCAAACGCCCGGGAATGTATATCGGCGATACATCAGATGGCACCGGCTTGCACCACATGGTATTTGAAGTGGTTGACAATGCCATCGATGAAGCGCTGGCGGGGCACTGCGATGACATCAAGATAACGATCCATACCGACAACTCAATATCGGTCATGGACAACGGCCGCGGCATTCCCACCGGTATCAAAGAAGATGATGAATTGAAACGCTCTGCAGCGGAAATTGTAATGACGGAACTGCACGCCGGAGGAAAATTCGACGCAAATTCCTACAAGGTTTCAGGCGGGCTACATGGCGTTGGTGTATCAGTCGTCAACGCCCTCTCGGAGTGGTTGAAATTGAGAATCTGGCGTGACGGCAAAGCGCACCAGATGGAATTCAGAATGGGGGAACCTGTCGCTCCGCTCGCAGAAGTCGGCAAGACTGAAAAGCGCGGCACGGAAGTCCATTTCCTTGCAGCCAAGGAAACGTTTGTAAACATCGAGTTCCACTATGAAATTCTGGCGAAAAGACTTCGTGAACTCTCGTTCTTGAATAACGGCGTCAAGATTGAATTGATCGATCAGCGAAACGGCAAGAGTGAGAACTTTGCATATGCAGGCGGTGTGAAAGGATTCGTTGAGTACATGAACCGTACCAAGACCGTCCTCCATCCGAGAATATTTCATGCCGTGGGCGAAAAAGATGGAATGACAGTGGAAGTCTCCATGCAATGGAATGACAGCTATGGAGAGACGGTGCAATGTTTTACCAACAACATACCGCAACGAGACGGTGGAACCCATCTGACCGGGCTGCGAACATCGATGACACGCGTCATCAACAAGTTCATCGAGGAAAATGAATTTGCCAAACGCGCGAAGGTGGAAACATCCGGCGATGATATGCGGGAAGGGTTGACATGCGTGCTTTCGGTCAAGGTTCCTGAGCCAAAATTTTCCTCACAGACAAAGGACAAACTGGTCTCGTCAGAAGTCCAACCGGTCGTGCAGGAAATAGTTGGTGCAAAACTTGCCGAATATCTTCTTGAGAACCCAGCAGATGCCAAAACCATTTGCGGGAAAATTGTTGAGGCTGCCCGAGCACGCGAAGCCGCGCGCAAGGCGCGTGAACTCACCCGCAGAAAAGGTGTAATGGATGGCGTAGGGCTGCCAGGAAAGCTGGCCGACTGCCAAGAAAAAGACCCCGCATTGTGTGAACTGTATATAGTTGAAGGCGACTCAGCCGGCGGGTCTGCCAAGCAGGGGCGCGACCGGAAGTTTCAGGCGATCCTGCCGCTGCGCGGAAAAGTCCTGAACGTCGAGAAGGCACGAATAGACAAGGTGATCTCGTCAGAGCAGATTGCCACGTTGATCACGGCTCTGGGCGCCGGCATTGGCAAGGATGATTTCAATCACGACAAGCTCCGCTACCATCGCATCATCATCATGACCGATGCGGATGTTGATGGCGCGCACATCCGCACCCTTCTGCTAACTTTTTTCTACCGGCAAATGCCGCAATTGGTTGAAAACGGCTATGTCTACATCGCCCAACCGCCCCTCTACAAAATCAAGATGGGCAAGGAAGAGCGGTATGTCAAAGACGACCTTGAATTGAAATCCGCGCAATTGCGCAAAGCACTGAACGACGCGGTGCTTGTACCAGGCGGAGGATCCGCAGAAATTTCCGGGGAGGCGCTTGAACAGATTGCCAGCGAATTCCTACTGACGGATGCTGTCATTTCGCGACTTTCGCGAACACTGGATCCAGAGGTGCTGCGAGGTATGCTGGCCTGTCCGAGAATTGAATTGGGAACGGCTGAAGCAGCAGCCAAGGCGGCGGTCTGGCTGAGGGACTCCGTTGGAACAAGCCTTACTGTCAATGTTGAACGCGATGACATTCATGATGGATTTCGTCTGCGATGTGTGAAGACACTCCATGGAAATATGCGGGAAACCGTGATCGATACGACTCTCATCGAAACCGGGGACTATGATCAGATTGTAAAGACGGCCTTGACGCTTAACGGTTTGATTCGCGAGGGGGCCGAAATTCGCCGCGGTGAAAAGGCCCAGACGGTTTCAAGCTTTTCCGAAGCTCTGGAGTGGCTGCTGTCGCAGGCTCGCGACGGCATGCATATTCAGCGATATAAGGGCCTTGGTGAAATGAACCCCGAACAACTTTGGGAAACCACAATGGACCCGAAGGTGCGTATTCTCAACAAGGTACAGATCGAGGACGTCATCGGCGCGGACGAGATCTTTACAACGCTGATGGGAGACAACGTGGAGCCCAGGCGCGCGTTTATTGAGGACAATGCATTGATTGTGAGTAATCTGGACGTCTAGCCGTGCGCCGGTTGCGATTCACCAAAGTTAGACGTACGTTTCACCATAGTTACACGTAACTTTGGTGAAATCCGAGTGCCGCAAAGCGCCTAATGTCCGGTGTTGCGACCGGGGAGAGAACTTAGAACAAGTGCCCCGTAATTCGAGTTACAGGCTTTCCCGCA
Organism: uncultured Burkholderiales bacterium; assembly: GCA_964431425.1. GTDB lineage: Bacteria > Pseudomonadota > Gammaproteobacteria > Burkholderiales > Usitatibacteraceae > UKL13-2. Next base: position 1,473 of record CAYSKY010000034.1, on the reverse strand, counting down.
AATCCCTGAATCGTCTGTGGCCGTGGGTGCGGCTAACTCTGGTGAAACGCAGCGTGCATGCCCGTGCGCTTTCACCCACCCACGCCTTGTCGGGCCCATCTAGGCAGCCTTCTTTTTCTTCGAAGCAACAGCCTTGATTGTTTTTTTCTTTGCGGGCAGATCACCTGTCTTCTCAGTTAAGAGCGCAATCGCCGCCTCTAGGGAAATTGAGTCTACGGAGTCCTTATCGCGAATGGTCGCGTTGGTCTTTCCGTGCTTGATTTATGGGCCGTACCGGCCAGAATAGATTGAGACCACTTGGCCGTCGGCCGGGTGCTTTCCCAGGATACGCAGCTCCCCGCTGCTGGGCGCGCCGACTCTGGCGGTTTTGCCGCCAGCCTTAGGTACGCGCTCCTCAAACTCGAACCCTATCTTGCCATCAGGCTGCCGGACAAGAAAAGCCGAAAATGGGCGCCCCTTCTTGGATATGAATTTCTCAAGAAGGGGCGATTTTCCCGTTTCCAGCAACTGCGACATCTCTTCTCGCGCGATCTGGCGCTTGAGAATCATTCGGCCCGACCTGAAATCGCAGGTGCGGGCAGCACCAACGGCCTTCTCGCACACGTAGGCAGCGTCAGTTTCAAATACGCGCGAGGCACATTTTGGACACGGCCCCAACGATTGCTGGGCGGTAAAATCCGGGCCGTCACCTTCCTCGTCCTTCGAAGCGTCGCCCCAGGAGAATTCAATAGCGAGATCTTTGTTAAGGATGAGGTTGGCCGAGAATGCGCGACCGAGCCTGCTCCGAAACCCTTCAAGGGGACCAATCTCGCGGTCGCGCAGCAGCGCTTCGGCCTCGTGCGACTCAAGCTGGCGCCCGGCAATAATCTTCCAGAAAGCAAAGTCACACGACTGACATTGGAATTTCTTGTAGTTTTCATGCACGTGGCCGCCGCACTTGGGGCACTCCGCGGATATTGCGCCAAAGTCACCGGGAATCGTGTCATGTTCGAAGTTCTTGGCCTGACCGACGATGTGCCCGGTCATTTCGACGATTTCAGCCATGAATTTCTTTCGAGAAAGCTTCCCCTGTTGCATGAGGGCCAGCTTTTGCTCCCAGCCAGCAGTAAGTTCTGGCGAGTACAACTCAGGAATTCCAAGCCCATGCAGTGCGATCATCAGAGAAGAGGCTTTCGCAGTTGGAATCAGCTCGCGTCCCTCTCTAAGGATGTATTTCTCGTATAAAAGGCCCTCGATGATGGCGGCGCGCGTGGCAGGGGTGCCGAGTCCTTTCTCTTTCATCGCGGCACGAAGTTCCTCATCGTCTATCAGTTTGCCCGCCCCCTCCATGGCTGAAAGCAGCGTGGCTTCGCTGAACCGGGCGGGCGGTTTGGTCTGGTTTGCAACCGACTTGATCTCCGCAGACTTGACCCGCTCCCCCTGTTTGATCGCGACAAGCGTGTGACTGTCATCGTCCACTTCGCGGCCGTAGAC
>CAYSKY010000033.1:10682-14364 GCA_964431425.1 uncultured Burkholderiales bacterium | reverse complement strand
AGGCCAACGGCCGCTACGTCCCGATCCGCCGCAACGACGACGACCAGGATGACGAGGAGGAACTGACTGTCGACCCCGGTCCGCAACCTGTGGAGCGCCTGCTCGCCAATGAGGCCGCCGAGTCGGTACGCCGGGCCCTGCAATCACTGGCCGCGCACTACCGCGATGTGGTCATCCTCTACGAGATGCACGACCTCTCCTACGTGGAAATCGCCCATATCTGCAACATCGACATCGGCACCGTACGGTCCCGGCTGTCGCGCGCCCGCGCCAAGCTCGCCGAACTGCTAGGCGCCACACGTGGCGCAACAAATGAATCCGTCATGCAACAGCAGAAAGCAACATCATGAACACACGATTGCAACACCCCCAGGAAGCCCTGCGTACCGAGGAGGCACAGCGTCTCGATGCCCACCTGGACACGCTGCGTCGGGAAACCGCCGTCCTGTCCGCACCACCGGAGCTGCAGGCGACGCTGGTTGCCGCGTTTCGCAAGCATCACGCCGGCCAGGTACGCGAGCGGCGCTGGCGCGAAGTGGCCGGCCAGTGGTTTGCACCGGGATTCGCACTGGCGGCCAGCCTCGGCATGTCTGCCTGGATGCTGCTGCTGCCGGCCGCCCAACTCGGCATGCCGGGTGGCGTTTCATCCGAGCGCGCCGACGAGCCGCCGTTCATCGCGCTGCAGTCGCTGGAACAGATTGCGCTGGAACCAAAACCACGTCTGATCGAAACCACAGTACCTCGCATGTGGCTGGCCTCCTACGGCGTGTCGGTCAGCCCGGAGGTTGCGGGCGAATCGATGCGTGCCGAGATGCTGGTCAGTGCCAACGGCGAGCCGCTCGCCATGCGCTTCCTGCCTTGAACAACCTAACACACAACCAAACACAACAGAACCACCGATCGAAAGGAACAGCATGAAATTGAAACTCAACCCCGTCTTGCTTGCCCTCCTCTGTGCCGGCTGCGTGGATGCGCAAGCAGCCGCCATCAGCTTCGAAAGCGCCGCGGAGCCCCGCGTCGAAACCCGCACGCTGGTGATTGAAAACGGCGTGGTCATCGAAGGCGATGCCAGGGCGGCACACGTTGAAATGATTGCGCAGAACGCAGCCGACGCGGCGCAAAAACATGTGCAGATCATCACCAAGGGGCACAGCGCCCACGCTGGCGACTTTCCGGACATTGACGTGCTGGTATCCAGCGCCATGTCCGAGGCCTTTGCCGGCGCCGCCAACGTGCCGCTGGCACGCAGTGTCAAAGGGGCGCCTTACAGTGCGGAGGTGATCTCGGAAAAAGTACAGACGCTGCCGGACGGCAACCAGATCTCAAAGAAGACCTCGACCATGACCTATCGCGACAGCGCCGGCCGCACGCGCCAGGAGACCCGCGACAGTAAAGGCGAGGTGGTGAGCATCCATATCAACGATGCGCAGGACGGCACGCGCTTCATGCTGAGCCCGTCGCGCAAGACAGCCACCAAGATCAGCGTCGACAAGGACCTGGGTAAACGCATCGCCGAGATCAAGGAAAAGGCCAAAGCGATGGCCAAGGATGGCAAGGCGCATATTATCGAGCGCAGCAACCCGGGTGAAGAGATCATTATCCACCGCAGCGAAGGTGCGACGGCTGACGGCCGCAAGGAACTGCGTGAGGAAGTCAAAGTCAACGTCGTGCGTGTGGACGGCAAGTCCACCGTCACGATCAACGGCGAACCGGCAGGCGCCATGGGTGAAAAGATGAGCATGGCCATCGGTCCCGCGCTGGGCGAGCTTACCCGCCTGGGGCCTATCGGCGCATCATTCCGGGATACCAAGTGGTCCGCCAAGTCCACCACGACCCAACTTGGCACCCGCGACTTTGACGGCGTACGTGCAGAGGGCAAAAGCGTGAGCTACACCATCCCGGCCGGCGAGATCGGCAACAAGAATCCGATCACGGTCACCAGTGAAACCTGGTTCTCGCCGGACCTGCAGGCGACCGTGTACTCCAAACACTCGGACCCGCGTACTGGTGACACCATTTACCGCCTCGCCAACATCAAGCGCACCGAGCAACCGATGACCTTGTTTGCGGTACCGGATGGCTACTCGGTGAAGGAAACGCCGGCGATGTCGTACAACTTCCGAACGGAAAAGAAGTAGGCCGCCGAGCGACAGATTCAAGAGTAGTGAGTCAGCCGATAAGGCTCTGGGGCGCGTCGCAGGACGCGCCCTTTTTTTACTCCCCGTAGGTGAGCCCGCGGGTTTCCTGCTCGCGACGCTCCCGCACCCGCTCGCGCTTGCTGGAATACCAGATCTGGCGGAAGGTCGTGAACTTCTCCTGCCAGGACAGCCCCTCGCTGGAGAGCGCCTCCATGAAGTTGGCGATACGCCGGGAGATGACCACCGTGTAGAGCGCCAGCAGAATGGTCGGCACGAACACCAGGAGGAAGATCACCAGTTTGTCTGTGGTCGCCAGGTCGGCATGACTGTACAGGTTCATGCCCAGAAAACCGGTGGCAACCGTACCCACCATACCGCAGGACGACACCACGGTGAGGCGCATGGCGTTGTCGGTCTGCTTGCGGGCGCGGTCGGTATCGAGATATTCGTTGATGTCGCGCGCCTCTTCGCGCACCTCGTTGTAGAGCGCGTTGGAGCCCAATTGGTCAGCCCAGCGGGCAAAGAAATCGCTGGCCTGTACCTGGTTAGAAATTTCATGAAACCAGTAGCGGTGATTGAAGCGCAGGAACACCTCGAGGGTTTCCCGGACGTGCTTCTTGAATTGCTTGACGGACTCAAAGTCCCGCACATTGAGCCGCTCCACTGCGCGCGAGAAGCGGTTCGACAGCGACAATAAAGCCGCCTTGTGGAAATTGGCGATCAGGCCGATCTGGAAAAACTGGTGGCGGAACTGCCGCAGCAGCACCTTGTCCTGTTGATGATCGGTGATCATCGCAAAGCCCACCCCGCAGAAGAAATAGCGCGTCTTCATGCCGGCGGCGGGATTCACGTCATCCCAGTAGCGGTCGTAGCAGTAGGTCTTTTCAAAGTCCGCCAGGAAGCGGGTCGCATAAGGCAGTGTGTCGGACTCGCCCCACTTCGCGGCAAAGGCGATGCGCGCCATGTCGCCGCGGGTCAGTGCCATCGGGTCGTCGAAAGAAAGATAGCTCATGATCGGGATGCGCTTGTTCTCGATCTGATAGTACTTGAGCGACCCGCCTGGCAGGTAGGCGGGAATGAGTGGCGAGAGGAAGAATTCCCAGTGCAGCGACAGCGGCGTCTGGCGGGACAGCCGCACCAGCTCGAGGTACTTTTCACGGTCACCGTAGTCGGATTTCGACAGCAGCGCCGGCACACCGGCCTCGTCGTGTCCCCAGAATTCCACGCTGTTCAGGCAGTGGGCGCCGCGACCATCCGGCTCCCAGGCCGGCGGATAGGGCCGCCCGAAGCGATCCATGATATCGACGGCCGATTCCAGCGGAATGTTTTCGCCCGAGACCTCCAGCACCGCCAGCGCGACGTCGATGTCGTAGAAAAAATACAGGCGGGCACGGCGTACCGTCAGGCTGATCTTGTCGCGGCCCGCCTCGGTGCGCACCCGCACCTCCTTGAGGTCGTGGCGCTGGAATGCGTGCAGCGACGCCTGGGGGCCGCGTCCTTCGTCGCCCACCCCGTACAGAAACCGCTGCACATAGGGCAGGAAA
>CAYSKY010000033.1:0-10672 GCA_964431425.1 uncultured Burkholderiales bacterium | reverse complement strand
CAGGAAATACACAAACTCTTCGTAGCCGGCAAGGCAGGAATCGTCCTCTATCAGCAACGCGTCTTCCACCGCTTCCCACGGACCCGGACGCTGCTTGAGCGTCTCCCAGAAGTGCACCACGTCGCCACCGATTTCCCGCCGCAGCGGGCGCAGCGTGATGGGCCACAGCAGCGTGTGGTGAAACTCGCGGACAATCGGGCCGGACATGGTGGCTACTTCGGCTGGAATTCCGGTTCACCGAACTGCCAGAGCAGGAAGCTGTAGATATCCGCCAGTTCGGCATCGCGTTGGCGCCGTGACGAACCTACACCATGCCCCGCGTCGTAGTCCAGTCGCAGCAACACCGGTCGGCTGTCCGGCAGCGCCGCCGTGGCCGCCTGCAGGCGTGCCGCCATCTTGGCCGATTGCCACACCTCCACCCGCGGATCATTCACGCCGTGCATCAGCAGCACGGCCGGGTAGTTCACGCCATCCTTCACCGCATGCAGGGAGCTCATCGCCAACAGGCCCTTGAAGCCGTCTTCAGTTTTCACCGAGCCGAACTCTGGAATATTGGGCGGGCCGTTGGGTGTGAATTCGGCGCGCAGTGCGTCGAGCAAACCCACCGCAGGCACGGCGGCGGCGAACAGGTCCGGGCGCTCGGTGAGTGCCCGGCCGATGGTGATACCGCCGGCGCTGCCACCCTGGATGGCCAGCTTGGATTTGCGCGTAAAGCCGCGTTCGATCATGAATTCCGCGCAGGCGATGAGATCGCGCCAGGTGTTGGGCTTGGTCAGCTTCTGGCCGGCACGGTGCCACGCTTCGCCGAATTCACCGCCGCCGCGCACATGGCAGGTGCCGATCACGCCGCCCCGTTCCAGCCATGCCAGCGATGCCGGGCTGAAGGTCGGTGCCTGGGTAATGCCATAGGCACCGTAGGCCCGCAGCAGCGTCGGGCGCACGGTATCGAGCTTGGTGCCCTTCTTGTAAATCAGCGAGACGGGAATCTTGGTGCCGTCCTTCGCGGTTGCCATCAGCCTTACTTCATCGATGGCGTCAAAATTTACGGATGATTTCGGCTGCAATTTGGTATCGACCAGATTGCCCGAACGCTCCTCGATATGCACATAGCGCGGCGATTCCGTCCAGCCTTCCAGCCGCAGCAACGCCCCAGCGCGCTTCGGACTGGCGATCATCTGGCGGATGGCGAGATCAAACGGCAGGCGGACAAATTCCAGTTTGCCGCCGGAGAACACCGACTGGCTGAAATTGAGCCGCTGCAGGCGATCCACGCCACCGATCAGTTCTCGAATATAGAGCGCGTCCTGCGCCACGACCATCTCACGCACGACGGTGTCGCCGTGGGGCACGATGGTGGTGGCCTTGTCGAAGTCGGGCCGCGCCAGGCTGGTACGCACCACCTTGTAGCGCGGCGCATTGTGATGCGTCAGCAGGTACAGCGCGCGATCGTGCATCGCATAGGCGGTCACCTCGTCTTTCGGCTCGATCGCACGTTTCCATTCCGGCACTTGCCGGAAATCACCCACCGGCGCGACGTACAGGCTGATTTCGCGAAGGTCACCATGCTCCACCTTCGCGACCAGCAACTTGCCATCGTCGCTCATGGCCACGCTGGGAATATCGATGTCTGCCAGGCTGGCGCCGCGCCCCGGACCAAACACCGCTTCATCCTTGTCGGCGGCGCGTCCCATTACATGACGGTAGGCAGCGCTGCGCAGATAGCGGTTGGTCGCCGCACCCGGCACCTCGGGCGGGAGACGGTTGTAGAAGAACGCTTTGGCATCCGGCGTCCAGTGCGTTCCGGCAAAGAAACCGATACGGTCTATGGGGTCGCCAATCACGCGCCCGGAGGGCGCCTCCACCACGATCAATGAAGTATTTTCCGAGCCGCCGGCCGCAACACCGATTGCCACGTGGCGGCCGTCCGGTGCGGCCAGGTAGGAATCGATCGTGACACGCTTGCCACCTGCGGCGGCCGACGGATCAAACAGCAATTGCTCCGCACCGCCAAAGCCGGTGCGGGTGAACAGCTTGCGCGTGCCGTCGCCCTTGCCCTGCTTCAGGTAGAACACCTGCGGGTTGGCCCCGGTACCGGTGACCTGCACGGCACTGATGGCTATGCCCGCCTCCGACAGTTCCGTAATGCGCGAGAGCAGGCCTGCACGACCTGGAATGGCGTCCAGCACCTTGCGTGCAAATTCGGCCTGTCCGCGCATGAAGGCCTGCACGTCCGGCGTCTTGACATCCTCAAGGTAACGATAAGGGTCGACGACCGTCTGGCCAAAGTAGGTTTCGCTCACCGGTCGCACCACCGCTGCCGGCGGCCCGGCCTTCGCGGGCGGCGGGACGGGCGGCGCCGCAACGACCGGACGCGGCGCTTCCACCACAGGGGGCGGGGCGGCACAGGAGGCCAGCATGAGTATGGCGGCGACCGACCATGCACTGCGACGGGAAACCAGCGCGTTGCAAACGTATTTCATCATGCGTCTTCCCCTGCGGAGGTCAGCGGGCTTTGGCGTCGCTGCCGTTATCGTTGGTTTTGTCTACCCGCAACATTGCGGGTGCCGGTGATGCGGGTGCTGCCAGTGCGACTTGCGTTCGCGCGCGGCATCGCCGCGGTTACCAATAATTCTCCACGATGATGTGTCCCGGCTCCAGCCGCCGGTTCATGCGAAATCCGCGCGCCTTCAGTAGCGCGCGCATGCCTTCCACCATTTCCGGATTGCCGCACAGCATGAATCGAGAACGCGCATCAGCCAGCGGCACGCCGGCAGCGGCCTCCAGGTCTCCGGATTCCAGCAGCGTGTTGATACGCCCGCTGAGCGCGCCATGCGCAGCATCGCGGGTCAGTGTGCGCACAAAGTGAAAACGCGCGTTGCCCTCGCCGCGGTGGTTCGCGGCGATACCCTCGAGTTCTTCGACATAGCCAAGGTCATGCCGCTCCCGCACCGACAATACCAGCACGATGTGCTCGAAGCGCGTCCAGATCGCATCATCGCGGAGCATTGAAATATATGGAGCCAACCCGGTACCCGTGGCCATCAGCCACAGGTCCTGCTCCCGGCCCGGCTGCTTGAATCGGTCCACCGTGAGGAAACCCTGCGGCGTTTGTTCAACCAACATCATGTCGCCCAGATTGAAGCGCCCCACGCGACCGGAGAATTCGCCCTCGGGCAGGATTACCAGGAAAAATTCCAGGAAGGTCTCCTCCGGCGCCGACACAATCGAGTACGCGCGCCAGATGGGCTCACCGTCATCCTTGCGCAGGCCAATGCGCGCGAACTGGCCCGGGGTGAAGCGGAACGCGGGATCGCGGCGTACGCGAAACGACATCAGGCGCGGATTCCAGCGGTGCAGCCAGATGACGGGTTGCTCGGTGAAGGTGGCGGCGGCCGGCTCGCCGGTCGTGGCGGCAGGGGATGAAATTGCGGGGGAGTTCATGGCAAGCGTCGGCGGTCCGGAATCGCGCCAGCGCGCGGAAGGTCAATAGTTTAGCAAATCACTCGGAATTGCGAATTCGCATGCATCGCCACGCGCGGAATTTCCCGGCATACCGCAGCGTAGAACGCCATCCGGCGCGGCTTTCCGGGCACATATGCCCTGAAAGTCGCGCCAATGCTGGCGTTTCAAATTCCGGCAGCCCCGAATCAGCTCCCGATTTGCGTGGCAAAGCGCCTAGCCCCGCTTGAGTACCGGTCGTGAAACCTTGCCCGAGACGTTAAAGTTGGCACGGTCCTGCGCCACGCTGGAGCGGATTTCCGAACTGACATTACCCGACAGCGCGCTGCTCGCGTAATTCACGGATACCGAGCCGTTGGCGAACAGTACGCCACCGGCAAATTTCAGTTTTTCGTAATGAATCACGCCGTCCGCCACCCGCAACTGCCCGGACAATTCCGCAAACTTCGACTGCCCGCCGACGCTGCCGGGTGATCGCATCGCCTGTACAAGGTCGATGTTACCGACGGCGCCTTCCTTGACCGTGAAATTGCCCTGGATGGCCGGACGATCCAGCAATTCGCCGACACTCGGCCCGCTGCTTTGCAAGGTGAACTGTCCTTCCAGGCGGCCGGCAAGCGAGACGTCGCGCGTGAACACGTCCGTGAGCTGGTCAACCTTGATCTTCTCGGCCGTAAATTCACTGCTGACGGTCACGCCTGCCTTCCAGTCGATCTTGACGCTGCCGTTCGCAGATCCCTCCAGCAGCTTCGCCTCCACCTGCGGGAAGGTCATGGTGTCACCGCTCATGGTGCCCTTGGCGCTGATGCTGCTGACCGGCACCGGCGAACCCAGCGGCAGATTCATGCTGCGGCCGCTGAAGTCCACGACCCAGGACTCTGCACCGCTGGCATCGGCCCCGTCCTTGCCCGGGCTGAAATCGATGTTCCATTTGCCGTCCTTGGCGCGCGCCGAAGCTCGCACGATCTTGCCGGCCTTGTCGAATTTGAGTTCGGCATCGAACACTTCTATCGACACGCCCTTCACCTCCAGCTTGACGGCGCGCAACACCATCTTGTCGATCTGCACGCTTTTGCCGCGGCCCTCTGCCTGCGCCCATTTCACCGCGCGGGCAAGTGCTTCCGGGGTCACCGTGATGTCTTCCAGTTCCAGCGTGTCGATGGCAAAGCGGTCGCCGAACAGCGTGCTGATATCCATGTACAGCCGTGCGCTGCCGGCCTTGGCATCCTGCACCTTGCCGACCGCAAGCTGGTTGAGCCGCACATAAGGCCGCGGGAACAGGCGCAGGTTCAGGCCGTCAGTGGACACATCATCGTGCATCCATTCAGTCATGCCTTTGGCGAGCTTGGTATTGACCGCGCCCAGCGGCACGACGTGAATCAGGCCAACACCAATGACCACCAGCGCCACCAGGCCGACCACCAGCCAGCGCAAGCCGCCGCCGCTTTTTTTCTTCCCGTATTGCCGGACTTTTTTTGCGTCGGGATCGATGCCCATCGCCTCGTTGTGCACACGCTGTTCCTCGAGTTCGCGCAGGCGGGCCACCTGCGCTTCGCGCATGCGCGCCTCGGCTTCCTCTTCGGCGCGTGATTTCTCTTCGGCTTTCGCGCGGGCGGCGCGTTCCACCGACAGTCTTTCCTCGGCTTCACGGCGCTCCTCGGCCAGCCGGGCATCGGCCTCGCGCCGTTCCTCGGCGAGGCGAAGTTCGGCTTCGCGCTGGCTGCGTTCGCGGGCGGCAGCTTCATCGGCGGCGATCCGGGCGGCGGCTTCGCGCGCACGCGATTCCTCTGCCGCCTTGGCCTCGGCCTCCTCGCGCGCCATGCGCTCGGCCTGGATGCGCAGCTGATTTTCACGGTCCGACTTTTCGCGCATCTCGGCTTCGATCAGGGCCTTGGCCTGTGCCTGGATCTTGGCTTCCTTTTCCGCCTGGAGGCGGGCGTTCATGTCTGCCTCGACGCGGGCGCGTTCCTCGGCTTCCTCGCGCGCCCGGGCTTCCAGTCTGGCCCGGGCTGCCGCATCGGCTTCCTTGCGCACCTGTGCCTCCGCCTCGGCGCGTTTGCGGGCTTCTTCCTCCTGCCTGATCCGCGCCTGCATTTCCGCTTCGGCCTTCTTGCGGGACTCTTCCTCTGCCTTCAGACGCGCCAGCATCTCAGCCGCTGCCTTGGCGGCCGCCTCAGCCTGCTCCTCGGCCATGCGTCGTGCCGCCGCCTCGACCTTGGCTTTTTCCTCGGCAATCTTGGCGAACTGCGCTTCCATCTCGGCGCGGATACGCGTTTCCTGCTCGGCCAGCATGCGCTTCGCCTCTTCCTCGGCGGTGCGCTTGGATTCCTCACCGGCCCTGGCCAGTGCCGCGCGCTCGGTGTGCAACTGTTCTTCCAGCATCTGGCGCGCCTGCTCGCGCGCTTCTTCCATCACGGCCGCCTCGACCTCGGCACGGCCACTTTCCTCGACTTCCACGCTGAGCTTCTCGGCCATCTCAGCGCGAATCTTCGCCTCGATCTCGGCCTTGAGCTGGTGACGCAGTTCGCGCTGCGCAGCATCGAGCTCCTGTTGTTGCTTGATGGCCGCTTCCTCGGCCTGTTTGCGCTGTTCGGCCAGTGCCCTGGCTTCGGCTTCCGCCTTGGCGCGTGCGGTGGCGAGCGCCTGCGCCTCGGCCTCGGCCTTCGCACGGGCCGCGACCAGTGCCTGCTGGTGTTCGGTTTCCTTCTGCAACTGTTCGCGGGTCAGGCGGTTGCGGGTGTCGGAAAGCGTGGCGCGCTGTTGTTTTTCCTCGGCCAGCTTCTTTTCCAGATCGACACGTGCCGCCTCGGCCGCGGCCTGGGCACGTCTTGCTTCTTCCAGTGCACGCTGCTCGGCGTCGCGTTTGGCTTTGGCTTCCACTTCGAGACGGGCACGGATCTGAGCCTCGCGCTCCGCCTTTGCACGCGCCTCAATCTGGGCCTTCTCGCGTGCGGCCGCCAAAGCGGCTTCCATTTCGATGTCGCGCGGCGTCGGTGCCTGGGTAAACGACGGAGCGGGCGCGGAAGCGCGCTCTACCTGGTCGTATCCGGCCGGCGGGCGGTACTGTGAGGGCTTGAAACCCTGGGTGGCATTGAAGTCCACCTTCTTTTGAAGTTTGCCAGGCGCGGTGAAATCAAAGTCATCCTCTTCACCGCCAAAGTCGGTGAGGGGCTCTTCGCGCTTGACTTCGAAGACCTTGATGAAGCCGTCCTTCTGCAACTGCGCCAGCGCCTTTTCCAGCGCAGGCATGGCGAAATCGGCTTTTCCGGCGAGGCCCTCGAGGTTCGACTTGCCGTCGATGGCCTTCAGGACTTTCATCAAGTCACGTGAGAGCGACTGCGTCTTCTGGTTTACCTGGGTAACACCCTTGGCAGTCTTGGTGAAAATTGTCTTCACGTCCATCGCGTCACTCTGCTTTCAAGATGGGTTACGTTGCGCCGGAAATGTGGGTTTGGAACACGGACCGCGTGGGCATGCACGCTGCATTCGTGCGATGCTCGCCGGGTCCGCATGAACCATGACATTCAATCTTCTCATGAAAACATCGGCTTGTTCACTCCCTCAGTCGAGAGTGGTGTAACCATCGCGCCCGGTCAACGCCGCCGGGGCCGGGGCCGTTAGTCCGACACTGCCATTGATAAACCGAGCCGAGGCTGCACATGCGTCCATCGTTGTTACTGAATGTTTCAAACCGCCTGTTGCGCTTGTGCATTGCAACATTGCTGTTGGCGATGGGTAACGCCGCCTTCGCGCAGGCGGATCCGCCCTCGCGTGCCGGACGCGTGACACACATTGATGGCAAGGTCTCGTTTTACGCCGATCGCGACGAAGGCTGGCAGCCGGCGCTGCTCAATTTCCCGGTGACCAGCGAAAATTCAGTCTGGACCGAAGGTGCCGCGCGGGCCGAAATTCGCTTCGGCGCAACTGCCATCCGCTTCAACGACGATACCGTGTTCGATTTTGTGCGCCTGCTCGATGACGCCGCCGACGGCTACCTGCAGCGCGGCACCATACAAATCCGCTCGCGCAGCTACGGCAACGTCGACTACCGCGACACGCTGACGGTTGCCACGGCCGATGGCCGGATCAGCCTGGATGCCGGCGGCCGCTATCGCGTCGAGGCTGCCGGCGGCGAGACCCGCATCGCGGTGATGTCCGGCAGGGCACGCTTCGAAAGCGGCGACACGCGGCTCGGTATAGATCCGGGCAAGCAACTGGTGGTGCGGCGCGGCGCAGGCGGGCTGGACTTCCGCTTCGAGATCGCCACCGAGACCGGCTTCGACCGCTGGGCGGACGCCCGCGACCAGCAATGGGATCGGGTGCACACGCGCTACATCAGCGAGACCGTGGTGTCGCCCTACATGACCGGCTACGAAGACCTTGACACCTGGGGTGAATGGCGCGATGAGGCCGAGTATGGGCGCGTCTGGTATCCGCGGGCCGTGGTGGCAGAGTGGGCGCCTTATCGGTACGGCCGCTGGTCATACGTGCGTCCGTGGGGCTGGACGTGGATCGATGATGCCGCCTGGGGCTTTGCACCGTTCCACTACGGGCGCTGGGTGCAAGTACGCAACCGCTGGTGCTGGTGGCCCGGCAGCTATGAGGCGCGGCCGGTGTACGCCCCGGCACTGGTGGCCTGGTTCGGCCGGCCCGGTGCGGGCATCACGCTTTCATCCGGTCCGGCGGTCGGCTGGTTCCCGCTGGCCCCCCGTGAGCACTATGTGCCGCACTACACCAACAACAGCACCTACATCCGCCGGCTGAACCATTTCAGCGGCAACAGTGGTGTAATCCGGCCACCCGCGACTTACCGCAATCATGTTCAGGGCGCGACCTTCGTGCAGAACAATGTGTTCACCAACGGCAGCCACGTCGGACCCAACGTCGCCCGCGTCAATCCGCGCGTGATCGCCGACCAGGGAAGCATCAACCAGACGGGCATGCCGGTTGGTCCGCGCGGCCGCGTTGCGCCGCAGGCGCCTGACCGCATCAAGGGCAATACCGGTCCGGCCGGAAACCATTCGCCCAACCCGCAATTCAACAGCCCTGCCCTGGTCCCGCCGGTGGGCAATGCACCGGCTCCCATGCGACCGGGACGCGACAAGGTGCGTCCGGAGCCGGCGGCCAGCGGCCCGCTGCCGACCCCGGGGCCGGCACCCATGTATCCGCAGAAGCAGCCTGCGCAACCCGGCCGCGGTGGTGCGTACCCCGTACCGCCCGCGGAGGCCACCGCACCGGTCAACCAGGTTCCCGTGGCACCGGCAGAACCCCGCGGCCGTCGCGAACGCGTTCCGTCTCCCGCCGCCGTCGCCCCGGCATCTGAGGCTACCGGATCCCGCCCAGTCCAGCCGTCGGATCCGGCAGCGGCAGTCGACCGCGAACATCGCCCACGCGCGCCGCGCGGACAGCGGCCCGCAGAGCCCGCCTACAACGCCCCGTCACCGGCACCCGTGCAAACGGCACCGTTGCAGGCAGCGCCGCGGCAGCCCGCGCAACCCTCCGTACCGCGTGCAATTCCGCCAGCCGCACCGAATCCACCGCAAGCCAAGCCGCCGGCCGAGCCCTCCGCCAAACCGCGCCATGAGCAGGGCAACAGCGACAACGCACCACGGGGTGAAGGTCGCCGGCCCGCCGTCCTGCCAAATTAGGACAAACGCTGAGGGCCTGCGGCCGTCGCAACGCGCGACGGCCGCAGGCAGGTGTTCAACCCTCGAGGTCCCAATCTGCCGAACGGCTCGCCAGCTGGCTGACCGCCGACTCGATCAGCTCGCGCAGCACTTCATCGAGACTGTCGCGCGATGTGGATTTGCCGCCAACGTCCGGCGTGAACCCGCCGGTGGACTTGCCCTTGAGGGCGAGCAGGTTGTCCACCAGCGCCCCCACACCGGCCACGGCCGAGGCGCTGCTTTTGAGCGCCTTTCGTACATTGATCGCATCCAGCACTTCACCGGTGCTGGCGTCGAGCACGCGCACATCGATGCCCAAGCCGTCGCTGGCAGATCCGCCGCTCAATTGCAGGCCGCCGACGGACAGTCCGCCCTCACCAGTCGACTTGCCGGCGCTCACCTCGGAGATGGTGGCTTCGAAGATGACGCCCGCGCCCTTGACCTGCTTGGTGGCCGCCTTGCCGGTCGTCACGCCCTGCGCATTGAGTTCACGCTCGCGCGCCACGCCTTCGCCAACCCGCTGGCGTTCGACCACCCGGAACTTGCGCGTCTTGACCAGCGCGGTGGTGAACATGTCGGTGGCCGCACGCGCGGGCACCTCGGCCACTGAAGAGCGCATTTCGTAGATCGTCACAAACAGGCGCGTGGCCCGTTTGTCGTCCTGGGCGTGCACATGGCCCACTGTGAATGCAAGCGCACACAGCAAGGCGCCTCGGCCACCTCGCGCCAGTGCCGCGGACCAAGCTCGTTTGATATTCATCGTGACCTCTCGTATGGAAAATGGATCGCGGAATGCCGCGCACGCACGGGAGTGCATACCTGTTCAGACGCGGACCGCGGGCAATCTGCGACATATGCGACGCGGGCCACCGGCGTGCGACGCGCGGCCGCGTTCCCGGTTCGCCACAACGCTGCCGCTACCTCAGCAGGTCGATTACCGCGTCGGCATAGACCACGTCGGCCAGCAGGGACCGGCTGTCCACCGCGGAACTGTCCTGATACAACTGGAAAGCCGCGCGGATTTTCGCCGGGAGGGCAACCAGCGCGTTCTTTTCGTACACCAGTACCGTCTTGGTCGTCATGCCATCGCCGCTGAAAAAACTGTCGGCACGCGCCAGCCTTAGGCCGTTCAGCTGTACGGTGCGCGCCCGGTCGATTTCGCAGCGAACCCGCGGGAAACGGCTGAAGTCCACCTGCGGCTTCGCGAGGCCGATGCGGCACTCAAATGCGACCTTGACCTGCCCGGCTGTCGCCGGGGGAAATTCGGCCGGCCGTGCGGGTGCCTGCGCGACGCTGATCGACGCGTGGCGCAGCGCCGCATCCATCGGACCCGCGGCGGCGGTCGCCAGACTTGACGCCGGCACAGATGGCGACGCCAGCACCGAACGCGGCGCAGGCGCCTGCAGCGGCGGCCCTGCACCAGTCCCTGCGGCCGCGAGCAGGCAGACAATACCGCCCGCCGCACGCAGTGCCTTGCCGATTGTCGAATCCATTGCCGCCTCCGCGTCTACAGCTGGCGATCTTCCGCCTTGAAGGTACCATCGGTG
>CAYSKY010000032.1:0-14758 GCA_964431425.1 uncultured Burkholderiales bacterium | reverse complement strand
CGAATTCATTGACCACGTCGTAGTGCGCCAGTTGCTGGAAGAAGCGCGCCCGCACATCGGCATCGAGCCCTTCGATCCACGGATCGGTGGTGCGCCCGCCCAGCCATTGCTGCGCCGGTTCGTTGGCGTGCAGCACCTCATGCCCTGGGACGGCGGTCACAACGATGGGAATCGGCGTGGCTTCCACCAGCGCCTGCTGCGCGGCGGCGGCGCGGGCGTTGGCGGCGAATTCCTTCTGGATTTCGCGCTCGCGGTCCAGCTGCGCAAGCATGCTGTTGAAGCCCACCACCAGCCGGCCGATTTCGTCGCTGCTCCGCCAGTGCGCGCGCAGCGTGTAGTCGCCGGTTTCGCGCACGGTGTCGGTCACGTTCGAGAGGCGCTGCAAGGGCAGGGCGATCTGCCGCGCCACGAAATACACCGCCGAGAGCAGCGCCATCAGCAGGAATGCGGCGGTGCCCAGGTGCCACCACATGCGTGAGAACAGCCCGCTGGTGCGGGCTTCCAGCAGGCGGTCCAGTTCAGCGGCCGAGCCAGCCCAGGTCTGCCGCAGTTGCACCAGCAGTTCGCGTTGTGCAGCCTGCAGCGCGGCGATGCCAGCCGGTGAGGCACCATCCTCCACGGCCTCGCGCGCTGCCAGCCGGAAGCGCTCGATGGTGGCAGCCAGTTTCTGTTCCCCGGGAGTCAGTGCCGCTTTCACGGCATCGCCGCCGGCGGCGATGGCTTCACCAAAATCGGACTGGATGCCGGTGGCCGTGGCGTCAAGCCGGCCTTCCAGGATCAGGTACCGCGTACGGGCCTCGCTACCCAGGGGTTTGCCGCCACTTGCCTCCTGGCGCAGTAACAGCCCCGTGCTGTGCACCAGCTCCAGCAACTCCGGGTAGCGCAGCATGGTCAGCGACATCGTGTAGTAGCTGTCGAGATCCGGGTCGAGGATCATCTTCGACTGGTTGCCGACGCGGGTCACCAGGTCGCGGCCGCGGGCGATGCCATCGGTGACACGTTTGGCGTGATCCGGCTTCCCGGCCGCCACCGCCTCCAGCGCCTGGATAAAGCGCGTGTTCATCTCCGCGCTGCCCAGTTCCGCCCCGTGCTGGCGTTCGGCTTCCCGCAACGGGACAAGGTGCTCTGTCAGTTTTTGGTGCGCGGGTTCAATTGCGCCCGATTGCGGTGCGCCGCGGGTGCCTTCCAGCGCCAGATCCACCAGCGCTTCGCGCACGACGCCGATGTAGGCATTGCCGCGGGTTTCGTCGCGGGCAAAGTTGATGGCAATGAATTTTTCGTTGATGAGGATGCTGCTGATGAAAATGACGGCGGTCAGATCCAGCAGGTAGATCAGCAGCAGTTTGCGGCCCACGCTGAGGCGGGCCAGGATGTTGATGAAGGGGTTGCGCATGCGGTTTCCGAAGGGCCTTGTGCTATCAAAGCAATCGGCGTGCCGCGAATCACGCAGCTCATCAGGCAAAGCCCAGCATTGGCGCGGTTGGTGGCGGCATTTCGGTCTGGAAGGCGCGCCGGTGCTGGACTTTGGCACCGCGGCCAATGGCGGCCGCAGGGGCAGGGTGGTCTGAACTGTCCGGTATCGAACCCGGCGGAGTGGCTACTGCAGACGGTTTCCCGTTCGTGCCTTCACCTGCGAAACATCCGTCGCCCCGACTGTTCCGGACAGCGTGACGTTGAAGCGTGCATTGGCCGCCTGGGTGCTGACGAGCTGGGTGGCGTGCGCCTTGATGGCCACCACGTCGCCGGCATTCACGGCGCGGGTGCCGGTGACGTCGCCGATGAAAAATCCCGCCGAGACCGCCACGTTCACGCCGGCGTTATTGACGTTGGTGGATGCCACCGTCAGCCGCGAATTATTCGGCAGCGCCGGGACGGTGACGATGAGTTCGGTGCCGACCATGGCCGCGCTGAACGGCACCGCGGCACCGAGCCGGTCCACCACCGTCACGCTGCCGGTGTCGGTGACCGGCTGGGTGAACTTGAACACAACGCGCTGCCCGAACGCATCCGCCTGGCGCGGCTCTACGGACACGTTGCCGGCGATTGCGATTCCCGTCGCCAGCGGCACGTCGAAGTCATTGCCCGCGTGGCGTTTGCGGGAGGCCGCCGACTGCAACGCAAAGCCGGGCGGCACCGGTGGCAACACCAGCAGGGTGATGCTTTGCGGAGGCACCGTGATCGCGAGCGAGTTCGCGGCATAGCCGATATCCGCGAGCCGGTTGATGGCATTGGCGCTGGTGAGTTGCCAGACCTGCGCCGTGCCGGTGCCCACAAAGTTGGCCAGCGAAACCGTCACCGGTGTGCTGTTGATGAGCACCTTGTTGATGATCATTACCGTCATCGCGCCATCGTTGTTGCGCAATGCAGCAAAGGCCGAGAGATTATCCGGATTGGCCACCGTCGCACGCACGCTCACATCACCAAATGTGGATTTGTTGCCGTCGTAGTTGCGGTACATCTTCATCGCGTTGTAGACCGGCGAGTTGGTGGCCGGCGTGGTCCAGCGGGTGGCGATGTCCAGCCCTTCGCGGCCGAAGATGCCGTAGATGTCGGCCTGCGTGGTGGCGCCGTTGATGTGGCCTTCTGCACCCCAGTTGTATTCGGTGATGGCGATGGGCACGTCCGGGAAGTAATTGGTGTTGGTCCAGCCGCGCATGCGGGGGATCAGGGTCACAAAGTCGTTGATCCACGAGGTATCGCGATAGGCCGGGTCCCACAACGATCGCGTGCTGCGGTTGCGCCGCAACTGTGTCGCGTTGTCGACCGTATCGCTGAATTCGTTTTCCTGCGGGTAATAGTGCAGGCTGAACACGTCGATGGGCCGCTTGCCGGTAGCCACCGCACTGGCCTTGAGCTGTTGCAGCAGCCAGGGCATGTAATCCATGCCCCCCATCACCAGGGTACGGTCGGGGATGTTGTTGTAGCCGTTGATGCTGCTCCACTGCTGGTCGTAACCGCTGAAGATGTAGCCCGTCCAGCCATACTCCTCGGGGCCGACGATGATGGCGCCCGGGTCCACCGTGCGGATCATGGTGGCGTAGTCGATCATCCGGTCGCGGATATCGGTGGCGTGCGGGCCCACCGGAAACACATCGCGATGGGTGCTGAACCAGATGCTGTGCTCGTTATCGAGGATGTAGTACTTCACGCCGCCCGCCGCCGCCGTGCCCCATTGGGCCACCAGATGCTGCACCCAGGCCTTCTGGAAGTTGCTGTCCGAGGGGACGTAAGCATCGTTGGGATCGTTGCCGGTCACGAAGGTGGTGCAGTCCGGCTTGAGGCCGTCGCCGGAGTCCGGGTAGTACAGGAAATCGTTCGAACACTGCGGCCCGTACTTCGCGATCGAAAAACTGGTGAGCTTGCTGCGGCCGGGCCCCAGCTTTGCCACCCAGCCGATCATGGGAATGGTCAGCATCGGCTGCGCCAGCCCTGTCTTGCTGGTCTGGACAAAGGTATCGGCAGCCTCGCCCGGCGTGGCGGTGCCTTCGGACAGGCTTTGGAAAAAATAGTCGAAGTCGTGATTGGCGGCGTTCTGCAGCCAGTTGTAGGTGGTCGTGGTGTTGCCGCCGGAGCGGTTCAGCGGCGAATTCAGGTCCGCCAGCTGCGCGCTGGTGGCAAAGTTCACGCCGTAGATGCGCGGGTCGATGGCGCGGCGGTTCAGGTTGGCATCGATGCTGACCGTGGTGGCCGGATTTTGCGCGAGTGCAGGGAGTGACAGCAGCCCGGCAAGCAGGGCGAGGCAACGAGACAGAATGATGCGGGCGAACATGGCAACACCTCAGGCGAATTGAACTTGCGGCCCGGGCCGGCTGGATCACCGGTCTTTCTGTTGGATGCAGAGTGCGCCACTGACGGGTACGTGGGACTAGTTTCCGTGCATACCGGCTGCCGGGTCAAGCGGGCCGACCCGATCGCGGGATGGCCGGCGCCGCGCGACGGAAGGAATATCATCCCGACACGAATTCAAGAATTTCCCATCGCAAAGGATTGACCATGAAGACCCGTTCACTGCTGCCCGCACTGCTTGCCGCCACCTTGCTGGCCGCCACGCCCGCCATCGCGGCGGCGCAAGACGCCAAGCCCGAAGCCAAGGCGCCGGCCACCATCAAGGAAGCCCTGCATGCCAATGTCGGTAAACGCGTTCTGCTGCGGCTGCAAGCCGGCGAGGACATCGACGGTACCGTGGTGGCCGTCACCGCCGGCACAGTGCATATCGCGCGAATCACCGGCAAGGATTTCTATGACGCGGTGGTGAGCCTGGACAAGATCAGTGCGGTGATTTTCAAGGCGCGTTGAGGTTGCGGCTGTCAGCATGTCGGGGGCTGGGTGGCGATAAAACGTTCGCTGAATTCGCAGCTGTGAGCGGGCCGACATTGCTTCCTTCCCCGGCGCAGGCCGGGGTCCAAGTTTTTTCGAATCAAAATCGAAATTGGACCCCGGCCTCCGCCGGGGAAGGAGCGCTGGCGCGTAAGTTGCAACGCATCTTTCCTCCACGAGGCGATTCGGGTCTTGCCAAAAACAAGTACTGGCGAGCCTCTCCAAGGCATTTCGGCCTGCGCGCCGCACCAGTGCTAGTGTTTGGCCCACCAGTGCGGGCGCTGGTAATCTGCAGTGCTCGTCCCGCGCATCGCCATCCCCACATTCTCAAGCCATGAAAAACACATTCCGCCTTTTGCTTGCCTGCCTTTCCTTCGTCGCGTGTTGCGCAAACGCCCAGCCCGTCAAATTCCCGCCCGCCACCGAAGGCGACTTCGTCCTGCGCGATTTCAAGTTCAAATCCGGCGAGACCATGGCCGCACTGAACATGCATTACACGATGCTGGGCAAGCCCGTGAAGGACGCCAATGGCCGCGTCACCAACGCCGTGCTGCTGCTGCACGGCACCGGTGGATCCGGACAGAGCCTGATGCGGCCGATCTTCACGGACTACCTGTTCGGCCCCGGCCAGCCGCTGGATGCCACCAAGTATTTCATCGTGCTGCCCGACGGCATCGGCCACGGCAAATCCAGCAAGCCCAGCGACAGCCTGCGCATGAAGTTCCCGCAATACGACTACGACGACATGGTGCTCGCGCAAAAGCGCCTGCTGGAAGAAGGGCTGGGCGTGAACCACCTGCGGCTGGTGCTGGGCACCTCGATGGGCTGCATGCACGCCTTTGTGTGGGGCGAAACCTGGCCGGATTACGTGGATGCGCTGATGCCGCTGGCCTGCCTGCCGGTGCAGATCGCCGGCCGCAATCGCGCCTGGCGCAAGATGCTCATCAACGCCATCCGCACCGACCCGGCCTGGCACGAAGGCAACTATGTCAATCAGCCGCGCGGTGCGCTCCGGATCGTGGCTGGCATGCTGGTCGTGGCCGGCGCCGCGCCCATCCAGTCGCAAAAAGCCACGCCTACGCGCGATGCCACCGACAAGGCCTTCGATGAAGCGGTGGAACGCAACGTCAACGGGCTGGACGCCAACGACTTCCTTTACGCCATCAGCGCCTCGCGTAACTACGATCCCTCACCAAAGCTCGAAGCCATCAAGGCGCCGCTGTTCCACATCAATTCGGCAGATGACTTCATTAACCCACCGGAACTGGGCATCGCCGAGCGCGAGATCAAGCGGGTGAGGAACGGGAAGTTTTTGCTGCTGCCGGCCAACGAGCAGACCTGGGGGCACGGGACGCACACGCGGGCGCAGGTTTGGGAGGGGTATTTGAAGGAATTGCTCGCGACATCCTCGAAATAGAAAACCGCTGCTCACGAGAAACCGCAAAGCGCACACAGCCAACCCTGCTTGCTCCGCACTGGATGCAGCAGATACTGCGACAACAGGACCACAACCATGCAAATCGAACCGCCCGGACCCCGATTCAAGGCGCTCCACCGCGCGGGAATGCTCGAGGTTGAGATACCGGCGCGCCGCAGCTGGTTTGGCGTGTTGTTTCTGTGTGCCTGGATGGGGGGATGGGTGTTTGGTGAGATCAGTGTCATCCAGCAGTTGATGCACCCGACGGGAAAGAACTCCTCTGCCTTCCTGGTGTTCTGGCTGGCCGGCTGGACGTTGGGCGGCGTGCTGGCGGCGATTTCGCTGCTATGGCAACTTGCGGGGCGCGAATTGCTTGCGGTTTCCGGCGGCAGTCTGGAATATCGGGTTGAAGTTCTGGGAATGGGCTACAGCCGAAGCTATCGAACGACAGAAATTCGGGATTTGCGTGTTCTGGCCGGGACACAATCCTCCAACAACAGCCAGGCAGGGTTTTCGCCCCCGTTTTTTGGCAGTGGTGGCTCCATCGCCTTCGACTTCGGGGCGCGAACCGTCAAGATCGCGCCGGGGCTGGACGAAGCGGAAGCGAAATCGCTGGTGTTGGAACTCGAGGCAAAATTGTCACGCAAAACCGCAATGGTTGATTGAGACGATCACCCGTTCAATCGCCGAATCAAAAACATTTAAATCGAGGCAATCGCCATGCCCACCATCCGCCAATCCAATCAATCCGCCCTCATCATCGTCGACGTCCAGGCCGGTGTGGTCCGCACCGCCTGGGACACCGCCCGCATCATCCCCAACATCGCCCGCGCCGTGGAGCGCGCCCGTGCCGCGAAGGTGCCGGTGATCTGGGTGCAGCACTCGGATGGGGACCTGGTGAAGGACAGTCCGGACTGGCAACTGGTGCCGGAGCTCGTGCCGCGTGCAGATGAACCAATCGTCCACAAATCGTTTGAGTCCTCGTTTGAAAACACCACGCTGGAAGTGGAACTGGCCAAACGCAACGTGAGCCGCATCGTGCTGGCTGGCGCCATTTCCAACTGGTGCATCCGCGCCACGGCCTACGGTGCGCTGGATCGCGGTTACGACCTGACGCTATTGAAGGACGCTCACACCGCCAAAACAATCGAACTGGAGAATGGCTTCAAGATTGAAGGCGAAGGCATCGTCGCGGAGCTCAATATCGTGATGACCTGGATTTCCTATCCGGGGCGTACTGCCGGGACGGCCGAAGTGGACAAGGTCGTCTTTTCCCCTGACCTGACGGAGGCGTGATTCATGAATCGTTGGCTTGGTGTCCTTTTGCTCTGCGCGACCCAGGCGTTTGCGCAGAATCCCATTCGGCCGGTGTCCATCGCCGGTTCGGAGCAGCGCGAAATCGCGTCCACCAAAACAGGCATGCGCTACGAGCTGCTGGTGTCGCTGCCGGATGGTTATGCCGTGAACCAGCAGCGATACCCGGTGCTGTACGTGCTCGATGGCTGGCATTTCCCGCTGATGGCATTTTTGCAGGATAACAACCGCTTCTCGCAGCGCATGCCGCCGGTCATCATGGTCAATGTCAGCCACGGGTCAACGAATGTGATGGCCCTGCGCGCGCATGACTTTACGCCGTCCCCGGTTGCCAGCGTGCCCGGTTCCGGGGGGGGCGCTGCGTTCCTGGAATTCATCGAGCAGGAACTCATCCCGTTCGTCGACAAAACTTACCGCACGAATCCTTCTGACCGCGCGCTGCTGGGACATTCGTACGGCGGGCTGTTCGCACTTTATGCGCTGCAGCAACGCCCCGCGCTGTTCCAACGCATTGTTGCCGCAAGTCCCGCGATCGGCTGGGACCAGAATCGCTTTTTCTCGCCTGACAAATTCAAGGAGTTTGCTTCGCCCGTGAGGCTGGACCTTTCGGTCGGCGCGGTCGAGACTTTCAACAAGGAAGTGGTGGACTTTTCCAGCCAGCTCGACCGGCTCAAACCGCGCGGCCTCACTTATCGCATGACTGTTTATCCGCACGAAGAGCACAACTCGGTGCGGCTGCCGGCATTTCCCGCCGGGTTGTACTGGGTTTACGGTTGGGTGCCGAAACCGTAGCAATCACCAATGGCAAAAGCTGAAACTACCATCATGCATATCGAACTCGACGACCTCTCACGCCCGCAAGTCCACGCGCTCCTGCAGGAGCATCTCGACAACATGTACGAACTCTCGCCGCCCGAGCAGGTGTTCGCGCTGGATCTGGCCAAGCTGCGTGCGCCGGAGATTTCGTTCTGGACGGTGTGGGAAGGTGATGTGCTGCTGGGCTGCGGGGCGTTGAAGGAGCTTTCGCCAACCGAAGGTGAAGTGAAATCGATGCGCACGCCCAAGGTGCTGCGTGGCAAGGGTGCCGGGCGGGCCGTGCTGGGCCGCATCATCGAGACCGCCCGCCAGCGGGGGTACGACCGCCTGAGCCTGGAAACCGGCACGCATGAAGCCTTCACACCGGCGCACAAGCTGTATCAGGCCCATGGCTTCACCTTTTGCGGGCCGTTTGGGAGCTACAAGGAAGACCCGAGCAGCGTATTCATGCGCCTGCAACTCAAGGAATTGGCATGAGCGCCTTCTCCCTGCTGCAATCATTGTTCGAGTACAAAGCCTGGGCCAACCGGGAATTGTTCGTCGAACTGGAAAAACTGGATACGACGACACACGCCGCGGAGCGGCACTCCGCCATTCGCCTGCTCAATCACATTTATGTGGTGGACCGCATCTTTGCTGCGCACCTGGCCGGCGAGACTCACACCTACACCGGCACCAATACGCCCGAAACGCCGGCGTTTGAGGACTTGCGCGCGGCCGTCGCTGCGTCCGATCAGTGGTACCTGGATTACCTCGGCAAGCTGGGGCCCGACGCGCTGGAAGAGCCGGTCCGCTTCACGTTCACGGATGGCGCAAAGGGTTGCATGTCGCGCGAGGAGATGCTGGCGCATGTGATCACCCATGGCGGCTACCATCGCGGCGCGGTGGGCCGCATCATGGCGCAGGTGTCGGTGCCGCCACCGCGGGACATTTTCACGGTGTTCCTGCAAGGCGCGGAGCCGGGCAGGCGGCTCGCATGAGGGATTGGCGGATGTCGCGTTCTGGTGCGCGTGTTTAGATGATCGATATTTCCGTCCGGGCTGGGGAACAAAAGTTGGCGGCATCGGTATACGGCGACGCCGCAATGCCGCCCGTGTTGCTGCTGCACGGTATCGGCATGTCGCGCGACAGCTGGTTCGAGACCGCCATGCAGCTTTGCGACCGGTTCCAGGTCTGGACGCTGGACTTTCGTGGACACGGCCACTCCGCGCCGGCCGACAGCTACCTGATCGCCGATTACGCGCTGGATGCGAAGGCGGCGCTGGACGCCATCGGCCGTCCGGCGTTTGTGCTGGGTCACTCCATGGGCGGCGTGGTGGCGGGCACGCTTTCGCAGGCCGCAAATCCGCTGGCCAGTCGCGTGTTGATGGTGGACCCGCCCTGGTACTTCGGGCGCCCCGAAGAATTCGCCCGCACGCCTTTCCCGATGCAGTTTTCGGCGCTGCGTGCCTTTTTGACCAAGCTGCGAAGAATCAATGCCAGCCTCGCGGCCTATGTGGACCTGGTGGCGCACACGCCGCATCCCAAGGGCGGCACCATCGCCGACCATGTCAGCCCCCGGCATGTGCTGAGCCAGGCCTCCGGCTACCAGCGAATGGATCCTGGTTGCTGGCTGCGCGATCGCTTTGAATTGTTCGATGCCGTGGATACCAGTGCGGCGTTCCGTGTGCCGACTGAAATCATCCGCGCTGATTCACGCTACGGCGCCGCTTTTCTGGACGACCACGCGGACATGATTCTTCAGGTCAATCCGGCACTTTCCATCACGCATTACGCGGAGTCGGATCATTTTCCGATGCGCACACACGCCTTCGAAAAGCATTTCATGACGGATTTGTCCGCGCGGCTGGCAGCGTGGCAGGCGGGTGGTGTAACCGGGGGAGGCGAAGCATCATGAGCGAATCAAGAATGGCGGTTGAAGCAGCGGCCTCCGGCGACACGCCCCGGCGACTGGGCGTGCGCATGGGGCTGTGGCTGGCGTTCATGGCCGGTGTCGGCGGCTTTGGTGTGGGCCTGGGGCTGGCCGGCCCGGTGGTGCAGCCGGGGTTAAGCCTGCTGGGTGGCTGTATGGTCGCGTCCGTGTTGGCGAGGCTGTGGCTGGCTCTGGTTCGTAACCAGAAAGCGCCCTGAAGACAGGCAGCGTGGCCATGCACGCTTTGCCGCGGTCAATGCCCCGGACGGCGGAATGCCGGTAAATTGGGCCACTGGTTTTCCTGGAGAGCGTAATGAAAAGCAAACTGATTGCGGCCTTTCTGTCACTGTTTCTGCTGGCGCTGGGCAACCCGGCCAACGCCGCTGAAGTTCGCGTGATGATTTCCGCCGGCTTTTTCAACGTCTATTCCGAACTCGGTCCGGCCTTTGAGAAAACGACCGGCCACAAGCTCGTCACCACCCGCGGCCCCTCGATTGGCGATTCGCCGGAGGCCATTCCCACGCGGCTCGCGCGCGGCGAAACGGCTGACGTGCTGATCCTCGATGCCGTCGGCGCCGATCCGCTTATCAATAACGGCCTGGCCAAGGCCGGCAGCAAGGTGGACCTCGCACGTTCGCAGATCGGCATGGTGGTAAAGCTGGGTGAACCCAGGCCGGATATCAGTTCGGTGGATGCCTTCAGGAAGGCGCTGCTGGCCGCGAAGTCTGTCGGTTATTCCGACAGCAGCAGCGGCACCTATCTTTCCACCAGGCTGTTCGCGCAACTGGGCGTGGCGGATCAGGTGATGGCCAAGGCGCGCAAGGTACGCGGCCCGCCGTCCGGTGAGCATGTGGCCGCCGTGGTGGCGCGTGGTGAAGTGGAGATCGGCTTCCAGCAGGTGAGCGAGTTGATCCACACGCCCGGCGTTACCTACGTGGGGCCGATTCCTGCTGAACTCCAGCCGGTGACGTTCTTTTCAGGCGTGCTGACCAGCGCATCCAGGCAGCCGGAAGCCGCCAGTGAACTGATCCGCTTCCTCTCATCGCCTGAAGCTGCTGCGGTCATCACCAAGGCCGGGCTGGCACCGGTGTCTGCCCGCTAGTCTCAGGCACTCGCCCATGCCGATCATTGATGTTTGCATTGTTGGCGGGGCCGAAGGCGCACTGCCGGCAGATGGTGCCCGCATGCTGGCCGATGCATTGGGAAAGGTATTGGGAGCCGCACCCGGCCGCGTCTGGGTGCGCCTGCAACTGCTGCCGAAGGGGCACTATGCCGAGAACGATTCGACCCTGTCCCCTGATGAACTGCCGGTGTTTGTGACGGTGCTGCACGCGCACCTGCCGCCGGCCGATGCCCTGGTGGAACAGGCTGCCGCCATTGCGCAATCAGTCGCCAACGTGCTGCAGCAGTCCGCTGATCGCGTGCACATCGAATTTGCCCCCCCCGGTGCCGGCCGCATCGCCTTCGGCGGCCGGCTGGTGCGGTAGCCCCCCGACATCAACGTACCGGATCGAAAATCATGCTTTCCAATGTGAAGCACATCGTGCACCGCGCCCTGCTGATGACGGCGATAGTCGCATCGACTGCGCTGCTCGCGGCTCCTGTCCCGGCGGTCAAGGCGCCGCAGGTCGAAAAGCCTGTGCGTGTGCTGTTTGTGGGCAACAGTTACCTCTACTACGGCGACGCGGTCTACAACCATGTGCAGCGCCTGGCGGTTGCCGCCGGCCTCGTGACCCAGGACGAGCTGCAATACAAGGCGGCCACCATCGGCGGCGCGGCGCTGGAGCATCACAACATTGAATACCTCACCGAGCCGGGCCGCATCGGCGTGAAGGAACCGTTCCAGCTGGTGGTGCTGCAGGGCGGCAGCGCAGAGCCGCTTTCCGCGGCGCGCCGCGAGCGTTTCCGAAAGTCGGCCATTGATGCTGCGAAGATCATCGCTGCGCGCGGTGGCAAAGTCGCGCTGTATCTCACCCACGCCTACGTCAAGCCGCACCGCAATGCCAAACCGGAAAACATCCGCCTGACCGAGGAGATGTATGTCTCGGTGGGCAATGAAATCAATGCGCTGGTGATTCCGGTCGGGCTGGCGTTTGAACTGGCCTACCAGCGCCGGCCGGATATCAAACTGCACAAGGCATTTGATGGCACGCATCCCGAACTGATCGGTACCTACCTCGCGGCGTGCACGGTGTTCGCCAGCATCTACGGGCAATCACCGGTGGGCAATCGTTACGACTATTTCAGCCGCATCGACAGGGACACCGCTGCATTCCTGCAGCAGGTGGCGGCGGATACCGTGAAGCTGTTTTACGGCAAAGCCGGCAGCCCATAGTACAGGCCGCGGAGATCCAGCCCTGAACGAATTCCTGCGCCCCTGGAAGCTCGCCACACTGGCGATCGGCATCGGGCTGCTCATCGCCGGCGCCTGGTGGTTTCCGGCGCCGGACTGGGATATTCCCATCAGCTTCATCATGGCGATTTTTGCCTACCTCACCGCACCGTGGAGCCTGCACGTCATCGTCGAGCGTCGATGGAAGCAGTGGCCGCTGATGCTGCTCGCAACCTGGTTCACGGTCGATGGCTGTTACGCCCTCTACTGGTCCTGGCGCAATCCCGTGGCGCTGGAACAGATGCGCGACGCGAATTTTCTGGCGTCGCTGACGCTTTATCTCACGTGTGGGTTGGTGTGGTATTTCAACGGCAGTCTTGCCGAGTTGGCGCACAAAGCGAAATCCGCAGTTCGTC
Organism: uncultured Burkholderiales bacterium; assembly: GCA_964431425.1. GTDB lineage: Bacteria > Pseudomonadota > Gammaproteobacteria > Burkholderiales > Usitatibacteraceae > UKL13-2. Next base: position 2,234 of record CAYSKY010000032.1, on the reverse strand, counting down.
GGTAACGCGCGCGTCGGTGAAAGGGCGGGTTCCATCAAACGCTAACGCCGTCCGCAGCCACGCGTTGTTGCACTCGTCGCCTGAGCGCCAATGGCCGTCCGTTTTTGATGGCCATCAATTTGCATCGACTCAAAAACGCGAGCGTTTGTGCGCGATTTTTGACGTTCATCAAAACCGTGCATTGCGAGGCCGGCACTGACGCAATTTCGCAAAGCTATTCCTCTATACCGATTCACATCCGCTTCGCAAAGTTGCGGGGGATTAAAGAAATCGCCTGATCGGCCGAAGATGCACACTGCATTTGTAAACGGTCGGGCGATGGCAATTTGATGATCCATCATTTGGCACTCTAATCAGCGGTCGGGAACGATCTGCCGCGTTTCGCTGGAAATCCATGACATGACTTCCTCCGAGCAAGCGTTGTCCGTGGCGGCCGGTCCTTCAACCACGCGGATCGCATTCCGTGTGGTCGCCGCGTTTGTTGTGTTTTCCGCCTTTTGGTTTGCGGTCGGCGACGCTGCCGCCCGCTTTCTGGCACAGTCGCCGGGGCATCCGGTGCTGGACCCGGCTGTCAGGGCCTACTTCTATATCGGCGTGGCGGCATTGCTGCTGACGCTGGTGATACGGCGATACCTGAGCGTACTGGAAGCCGAGATCCGCAGGAACCAGGTCCTGATGGGTATCGCCAACGACGGTATTCACCTGGTGGATTCGAACGGCCGCATCGTGGAAAGCAATGATGCCTTTTGCAGGCTGCTGGGCTATCCGCGCACTGAATTGATCGGCATGCACGTATCCCAAATTGACGGGATTCGCGTCGGTGGAGCCGGCGGCGCGGGTGAGACCGGGGTGTTTGAAACCAGCCACTTGCGTTACGACGGCAGTCGGGTGGAGGTTGAGGTCAGCGCCTCGGCCACCGTGATCGACGGCGCCAGGCTTGTTTACCGCGTGACGCGTGACATTTCGGCACGCAAACAGGCAGAGCGCGCGATGCGTGAAAGCGAAAGCTGGTTCAGGCAGATGTTCGACAAGTCCATTGACGGCATTCTGCTGACCACGCCCGATGGCCTGATTCACGCCGCGAATCCGGCGGCATGCGGAAAGCTCGGCATGTCGGAGGGCGAATTGCGCAGCGGTGGTCAGGCGAGGGTGCTGGACCCGATGGATCCGCGTCTGGCGGAAGCGGTGGCGATCCAGGCGGCCTCCGGCCAGTTCCGCGGCGAGCTGTCGTTTTTGCGCAAAGACGGTTCGCGTTTTCCCGCCAGCGTTTCAAGCGTCACTTTCGCGGGCGACAACGGCGAGGCGCGCTGCATCACTTTTTTCCGGGACATCAGTGAGCGGAAGAAGGCCGAGCAGGCTGCGCAGGCCTATACCAACCAGTTGAATTTCTATCTGACCGTGATCCCGGTGATCGCCTACAGCCTGACCTTCGAAGGGCACGATTCACGCACCAGCTGGGTCAGTGACAACGTGCGGGAGATGCTGGGCTACTCGCCGGCAGAGGTGCGCGAACTTGGTTGGTGGGAATCGCGCATACATCCGGAAGACCGTGAGGAAGCATGCGCGGCGCTGGCGCAGATTTTTTCCGAGAACAGCGTCACGTTTGAATACCGGTTTGCCCGCCGGGACGGCAGCTATCTCTCCATTTGCAATGAGGCGCGGCTGATTCGCGAGTCCACCCTGGGCCGGACCGAGATTGTGGGGGTCTGGACCGACATCACCGAACGCGTCTATCGCGAGTCCGAGATACGCAAGCTCTCGCTGGCGCTGATGCAGGTGCCCGAGAGCATTGTCATTGCCGGCATCGACGGGGCCATCGAATATGTCAACGAGACATTCGAACAGGTGAGCGGCTTCTCGCGGCAGGAAGCCATCGGCCGGAATCCGCGGTTTCTCAGTGCCGGCACGACGTCGCCGGCAGTCTACGAGGCCATGTGGGATGCCCTTTCGCGGGGCACGTTGTGGGAGGGGGAACTGGTGAACCGCCGCAAGGACGGCACGCTGTACATCGAAATGGTCAAGATGGCTCCGGTCCGCCAGCCGGACGGAAGGATCACGAACTACCTGGCCGTCAAGCGCGATATCACGGCAGAGCGGCAGATGGCGGCAGAGCTGGATCGCTACCGGTTGAACCTTGAGGAACTGGTCGATATCCGTACGTCCGAACTGGCCCACGCATTGCGGCTGGCGGACTCGGCCAATGTCGCCAAGACGGCGTTCCTGGCGAACATGAG
>CAYSKY010000031.1:9882-14825 GCA_964431425.1 uncultured Burkholderiales bacterium | reverse complement strand
CTACTGGGTCGAGGTCATGGGGGTGGATGGTTTTCGCTTTGACCTGGCGCCGGTGCTGGGCCGTACCGCGCAGGGCTTCGATCCCGCCGCCGCCTTCTTTACGGCACTCAGGCAGGACCCGGTCCTGGCACGCGTTCACTTGATCGCCGAGCCCTGGGATGCGGGTTTTGACGGCTATCAGCTGGGACGCTTCCCTGGACGATTCGCCGAGTGGAACGATAAATTTCGCGACGCGGTCCGCGGCTACTGGCTCCAGCGCGGAGTCGGGCGCGGCGAGCTGGCGCGCCGGTTCACGGCATCGAGTGATTTGTTCCACCATGGGCAAAGGCAGCCGGCCGCTTCGATCAATTTCATCGCAGCGCACGACGGGTTTACGCTGGAGGACCTGGTCAGCCACAGCCACAAACACAATGATGCCAATGGCGAGGAGGGTCGCGACGGTCGCGATAACGAGTTGTGTGCGAACTTCGGCATCGAGGGTGTCAGCACCAACGCCGCGATTGTGGACCAGCGTAATCGGGTCAAACGCGCCATGCTCGCAACCCTGCTGCTGGCGCAGGGCACACCCATGATTTGCGCCGGAGATGAGATCGCCAACAGTCAGGGCGGGAACAACAATGCGTACTGCCAGGACAATCCGACCGGGTGGTTGTCATGGCAGGACGCTGACCGGGAATTGGCGGAATTTGCGGCGCACCTCTGTCAATTGCGGCGCAGCGAGCCTTTGCTGCACCACGACCATTGGTTTGCCGCTTCCGCCAATCCCGGGGACCAGGCGCGAGTGGCCTGGCTGACGCCGGCCGGGCATGAGATGCAGATGCACGATTGGCACGATGTCGGCAGCCCGGCATTTGCCTGCCTGCTTACATCGCCCGCAACGGACCAGACGAGCCTGCTAATCCTGTTCAATCCTGAGGAGCAGGAGCGCGCCTTTGCGCTGCCATCAGGTGAATGGCAACTGGTCGTGGACAGCAGCAGCGCGTTGGCGCCGCCCGCGTCGAACCAGCCGGCCGCGGATGCGATGCAGGTACCCGCACGCGCACTGCTGGTACTTCGCTTGAAAACCAGGACCCACATTCGGAGCGTTTGATGTCGATATTGGAAAAGCGCAGTTCAGGTGTCTTACTGCATGTCACCTCTCTTCCCGGGCCCCACGGAATCGGCGACTTCGGGATTGAATCGCGGAATTTTGTCGACTGGCTGGTGGCGGCCGGCCAGTCCGTCTGGCAGTGGCTGCCCACTACGCCGATCGGCCCGGCAAATTCGCCGTATCAAAGTGTGTCCGCGTTTGCCGGCAGTCCGCTGATGGTGGCACTCGCCCCCTTGCAGGAGCGCGGCTGGCTTCAAGCACCCGAGATCCCGGAGGGCGGCTTTGATGCCATGCGCGTGAACTTTGAGCAGGTCGTTCCATGGCGAATCGCAAAGTTGCGCAATGCCTGTACCGGTTTCGTTTCGGTGGCATCTGCAGCGGAGCAGTCTGATTTTGAATCCTGGTGTGCGGAACAGGCGTCGTGGCTGGATGACTACGCGCTCTTCATGGCACTCGAATCCGCACACGGCGGCTCTCCATGGTGGGAATGGCCGGCCCCGCTGCGCGATCGTAAGAAAGTAGCTCTGCAAAAGGCGAACCGCGAGCATGCCGGCGAGATCACTTTCTGGAAGTTCGTGCAGTGGTGCTTTGACACCCAATGTGCTGCACTGAAGCGTTATGCCAATGAGCGTGGTGTCGCCATCATGGGCGACCTGCCGATTTTCATTGCACATCACAGCGCCGATTGCTGGGCCCGGCCCGATCTCTATTTTCTTGATGAAACCTGCCAGCCGACAGTGGTCGCCGGTGTCCCCCCCGATGAATTGGCGCCGCTTGGACAGCGCTGGGGCAATCCACTGTATCGCTGGGATCGCATGGCAAAGGAGAAGTTTTCATGGTGGACGGCACGGGTTGCCCATGCACTGCGCATCGCGGACGTGATTCGTATCGACCATTTCCGCGGATTTGCCGGCTACTTTGAAATTCCCGCGAGTTGCCCGGATGCGACGCAGGGGCGCTGGGTGCCAGCCCCCGGCAAGGCCCTGTTTGCGGCCATCGCCCGTCAACTTGGGTCGCTGCCCATCGTCGCCGAAGATCTGGGCCTGATCACGCCGGACGTTGTTGAGCTTCGTGATACCTGCGGATTCCCCGGCATGCGTATCCTGCAGTTCGGGTTTGGCCGCGATGGCGACCACGAGTTTCTGCCCCACAAATATGTGCCGGAAACAGTGGCATATACCGGCACGCACGACAATGACACCGCGCGGGGTTGGTGGGACAACGCACCGCCGCGTGAACGGGCCTACGCCGGTACTTACCTTGCTGCCTGCGCGGCGGATATTCACTGGGCGATGATTCGCGCCGCGAGCAATTCGGTCGCGCGTACCGTGATTTTTCCCATGCAAGATGTGCTGGGACTGGACACGCGTCACCGCATGAATGTGCCGGGCACCTGTGAAAATAACTGGGAGTGGCGTTTTGATTGGGGCATGGTAGGCGCCGAGCCCGGTCGTGTACTGGGCTTGATCGCCGCTGCATCCGGCCGCGGGCCGTTCACGACGCTCGCCTGAGCTGCATGCGTATTCTGCTCGCTCCCCGCAGCCACCGCCGCCTGGTCGCGGCACTCGTACTTAACACTGCCGCATTCTGGCTCCACTGTCAGCCTGCGGGCGCGGCGCAATCCATCGAGCCGGCCTGTGACGCAGCTGAATTCCAGACCGCGATTGCGGGAACGTTGGCGACCACAACACCTGCCGATGCATTGGAAGCCGGGGCCGTCTGGCTGGATCACGTGACACTGCGCTGGCCGGGGGTGGACGGCGATGGTGTATTTCGTCTGTACCATGCCGGCATGGGTGGGTCCATTGCCATTCGCGAGGGGCGCGTCACAGGCGCCGGTACTTCACTCGCATTGTCCCCGGCGCTTCCACCTGCCGCCGCCGTTGCGGAGCGCTTCAAGTATGTTGCCGCCGGCGCCACACTTTCGCTACCCACCCGGGATCAGGGTCGAACTATTGCTGCCAGGCTTTTGGCGGGCGATCTGGTTCTGGTCAAGGAAGATGCCCGGGGGATGGTGGTGCGGGCGACGCGCGTCCAATTGGCCGGTGCGCTCGACAGCCTGTATCCAGATGCTGCAAACATTTCCGACCTTGGGGTCCGCACGTCCGCGCGCGAAACCTCATTCAAGCTGTGGGCACCCACCGCGCAACGTGTATCGGTGTGCCTGTATCGGAACGGGGCTGGTGTGGCGACACGCAGTCTGTCCGCTCAACTGGATCCCGGCACCGGAAGCTGGAAGCTTCGGGTCTCGGGTGACCTGCGAGGTGGGTATTACACCTACCTCGTGGACGTTCACGTTCCCGGCGCCGGCTGGGTGCGCAACCGCGTGACCGACCCGTATTCCCTGAGCCTGACCACCGATTCGACGCGCAGTTACATCGCCAGCCTGGACGATGCCGGCCTCAAGCCGCGAAACTGGGACAGGGATCGCGCGCCGGTTCTCGCGTCACCTGTGGACATGTCGATCTACGAACTGCACGTGCGTGATTTTTCAATCAACGACGTCTCGGTACCGGCGCATGATCGCGGACGATACCGGGCCTTTACACTTCGTGACAGCCATGGAATGCGCCATTTGACCGCTCTGGCACGGGCCGGTATGACCGACGTCCACCTGCTGCCGGTATTCGACATGGCCACCGTACCGGAAAAAGATTGCGTGGCGCCGGTACCGCACGGGCCGGCAGACAGTGAATCCCAGCAGGCCGAGATTTTGCGATTGAAGGACCGCGACTGCTACAACTGGGGCTATGATCCGTTCCATTACACTGCACCGGAAGGCAGCTACGCGTCCGACTCCGCCGATGGCGCGGTTCGCATCCGCGAGTTTCGCCACATGGTGCAATCGTTGCACGAAGCGGGGCTGCGCGTGGGCATGGATGTGGTGTACAACCACACAGCCGCATCCGGCCAGAAGCCCAAGTCGGTGCTCGATCGCATCGTGCCAGGCTACTACCACCGGCTCGATGCGCGGGGCAAGGTTGAGACTTCGACCTGCTGCGATAACACCGCGACTGAAAACCTCATGATGGAAAAACTCATGATCGACTCGGTGGTGACCTGGGCCACCCAATATCACATCGACTCGTTCCGGTTCGATCTGATGGGCCACCAGCCGCGCGCCGCCATGGAGCGCCTGCAACGTTCGCTCCGCAAGGCCACCGGACGCGATATCCAGTTGATCGGCGAGGGTTGGAATTTTGGAGAGGTCGCCGATGGGCGGCGCTTTGTGCAGGCGTCACAGTTGTCGCTGGCGGGCGGCGGGATCGGCACATTCAGCGATCGCGCCCGGGATGCCGTGCGCGGTGGTGGTCCTGCGGACAGCGGGGCGGACATGGTGCGCCGGCAGGGCTATATCAACGGGCTGGTGTATGACCCGAACAAATTGGCGCCAGCCGATCTTCGGAGAGAAGACCTCATGAAGGCGGCCGATCTGATTCGCGTCGGGCTTGCAGGCTCCCTCCGGGATTTTTCTCTGGAAAGCTATCAGGGGCGCCCGCAGCCGCTTTCCTCCATCGATTATGCCGGCCAGCCCGCTGGATATGTTTCGGAGCCGGCGGAGGTGGTGAACTACGTCGAAAATCATGACAACCAGACGCTCTACGACAACAATGTGTTCAAGCTGCCTGTCGAGACCTCGGCGTCCGAGCGCGCGCGGGTGCAGATTCTGGGTGCTGCCATCACCGCGTTCAGCCAGGGTGTGGCCTACTTTCATGCAGGTATCGATATCCTGCGTAGCAAGTCGATGGACCGCAACAGCTTTGATTCGGGTGACTGGTTCAACCGCATCGACTGGACGTACCGCGACAACTATTTCGGCACCGGCGCGCCGCCTGAGCAGGACAACGGAAAG
>CAYSKY010000031.1:0-9872 GCA_964431425.1 uncultured Burkholderiales bacterium | reverse complement strand
GGACTACGCCTTGATCAAGCCCTTGCTCGCCGATCCGCAATTGCGCCCTGTGGCTGCAGACATTGCCTGGGCGCGCGATGCATTTCGTGACCTGTTGCGAATTCGCGGCAGTTCGACGCTGTTCCGATTGCGCACGGCGGCCGATATACGGGCGCGACTGGTTTTCGCAAATACGGGGCCATCACAGGAGCCCACCGTGGTCGCAGCCAGACTCGACGGCAACGGTTATCCCGGCGCAAATTTTCGCGAGGTCGTTTACCTGATCAACGTGGACAAGCAGCCGCACCGCGTGGTGATCGCAGGAACGGCCGGCAACGCTTTCGAATTGCATCCGGTTCACCTGCGGCCGGATGCGGCAGATACGCGGCCAGCGAGTGGCGCGCGCTTTGATTCGGAAGCCGGTGCTTTCAGCGTGCCGGCCAGGACTGCACTGGTTTTTGTTCGCCGCTAGCGCCCTGCAAATCTGCTGCCACAGGGTCGTTTAGCGCTCGCGGTCCTGCTGGTTGCAGGCATGCCTGACCAGTCCGAGCAATCCCGGATACGGATTGGTGATGACCGCCGTGCTGATTTCACGAAGGTACTCCCGGTAGCGGCCCTTGGCTTCGAAGTGTTCGCGAAAGCCTGACTGCACGAAAAATTCGCCGAGCTTGGGTACGATGCCGCCGGCGATGAAAACGCCGCCCCGAGCGCCCAGGGTGAGCGCCAGATTGCCGGCGACACAGCCGAGCAGCGAACAAAAGGCTTCCAGGGTCTTTTCCGCGAGAGGGTCCCGCCGCGCGCTGCCAAGGCTGCCGATGTCCTCGGCGGATACCTCCGCACCGGCTGCCAGGCCCTCTACCAGGGCCACGGCCTTTCGCAAGGCCGGCAAACCGATGCCGGAGATCAGGTCCTCAGCGGAAAGATGGGCTCCCTCCATTCGGGAGGCGCGCAGAATCGCCATCTGGTAGTCGGTGGCGCCAGCCAGCGTGACGTGGCCGCCCTCGCCGCACACGGCCTGCCAGCGGCCGGGTGAGCCGCGGACCGGTACCAGTCCCGCAACGCCCAGCCCGGTACCCGGCCCGATGACGCCCATGCTCAGGTTGTTGCGCGGCAATGCGCCGCCCACAAGCTGATAATCCGCAGGACTCAGATAGGGCAGTACCAGTGCGATGGCTTCGAAATCATTGAAAACCTGCAACGATTTGGTGCGGATTTCATCCGGGAAGGCACGTGGATCGAGGACCCAGTGGCTGTTGGTCACCTTGATCGGCCCGTCACCAATGGCACTGGCGATGGCAATCGCGGTTCGTGACGGCATCCTGCCGGCGTGGTGACTTCCCAGATAGGCAACCGTCGCTGCGGCGGGCGAAGCATAGTCTGCACATGCCAGGGTCTCCACCCGAGTCAAGGTGGCGCTGCTGTCCTCGATCCAGCCAAAGCGCGCGTTGGTGCCGCCAATATCGGCGACAAGCAGCGGATACGCTGCACCCAAGCCTGTGGCGGGGATGCTGGAGACTGCTTCAACGGCGTTCATGGGTTACGACACTGACCGTACATGATTGACTGCGGATTGATATCCCAATAAATACCGGCGCGACGCCTTGGTCGCCGGTGAACCTGAATGTTTGATCCCGCAAGCAATGTTTGTTCCCTGTTGAAATCAATGCACCACACCATCTGGTCGGTTGCCGGCGGGTGCCCAAGTTCTCATATCACCTTTCAATAGCCATCCGCCCCGGTCGCAACGGTCCATCGCGCGATCACTGCGCAAGCTTTGGTCAAGTGGATGCGAAAGTAGCAAAACTACATCGTATCTTATACTCGCCATCGTTCGATTGCCAGCATTTATTTGGCGTCAAAACGATTGGTCATACAGGGGTCAAGGGGAGCAATTGCGATTGCGGAAGTCCTTTCGGCAATTTGGGCGCCGTCTGGCATGTAGTTTCGTTACAACAACTTCGGTGACGGTTGAGAGTTCCTGACTCGATGTTGCCGGTCCATCACGCATCGCCTCGCGCCAGCCCTTGGCGGGCCATGAAATCCACGGATCTCAGGCTGACGTCGGAAGTTTGTCGTTTTCATATGGCGGCTCAGGCGACCGGTAGTCAAGATAAAACCCTGCACTGCGTTCCCGCAAGTTTATGCGTCGCTCGTCAGACAACACGCCAAATCCGTAGTTAAACTACGCATATCGGTCCTGTCAGGTCGTTTGGCTGCGCAGCCCAGTCCTTCGTGGAAGATCCCTATGTCATTCAGTGATGGTGCCCGCCTGCTCGCGGACGTCGGCAGTACCTACGTGCGATTTGCTCTGGAAACCCGGCGCGGCCATTTCGAACGCCTGTCGACGGTGAAGTGTGCCGATTACCCCGACTTTGGCAGTGCGCTGCGCGGCTATTTCAACTCGGTGAAGGATAGTGCTGTGCGGCATGCGGCCGTCGCGATCAGCAACCCTGTCGAAGGCGACATGGTTCGCATGACCAACTACCACTGGCAGTTTTCCATCGAGCAAACGCGGCTCGATTGCGGGCTGGACACACTGGTGGTGGTCAACGACTTCACGGCGCTCGCGGCGGGGTTGCCGCACCTGCGGCCCGACCAGTACCGTCAGGTGGGGGCGGGTTCCGCACGTGCACGCAGCGTTATCGGCCTTTTGGGGGCGGGAACCGGGCTGGGAGTGTCCGCCCTGATTCCGGCAGACGACGGCTGGATTTCATTGGGCACGGAAGGCGGCCATGTCAGTTTTTCGCCGACCGACGCCCGCGAGGCGGCAATCCTGGAATACGCCTGGACCCAATACACCCATGTTTCCGCAGAGCGTCTTATTTCCGGTAGTGGCCTCGAACTGATCTATCGGGCGCTGACCCACAAATCGAAAAAGGCGGTACCTGCCCTGGTCGCGACCGAGATTACTTCAAGAGGGCTATCTGGCAAGGCACCGGAGTGCGCAGAGGCTCTGGAGGTGTTTTGCGGCATGCTCGGTACCGTGGCCGCGAACCTCGCCGTGACCATGGGTGCCTTCGGTGGCATCTACATTGGTGGTTCCATCGTGCCCCGACTGGGCGCCTATTTTGATGCCTCGCCATTTCGCAAGCGGTTTGAATCTAAGGGGCGTTTCACCGGCTACGTCGGCAATATTCCGACCTTTGTCATCACCGCCGACAACGCCACCTTCACCGGGGCGGCTGCGGTGCTGGATGCACAGTTGCGGCGGCACGGCAGCGGAAGTTCCATCCTCGACCGCATCCGCCAGTCCCATTCGGATTTTTCGCCGGCGGAGCGTCGTGTCGCCGACCTGGTGCTGGCCCGTCCCCGCTCCATTCTCAACGACCCGATCATCGAGATTGCCCGCGCTGCGGATGTCAGCCAGCCCACGGTGGTGCGTTTCTGCCGCTCACTGGGATGCGAGGGCCTGTCGGATTTCAAGTTGCGGCTGGCCTCAAGTCTGACCGGTACCATCCCCGTCACCCATACCCAGGTGACCGATGACGATACCGCAGTCGAATTGGGTGACAAGGTCCTCGGCAATACTGCCAGCGCAATCCTGCAGACGCGGGACCAGCTTAACCGGGCTGCGATCGATCGTGCCATCGAGTCCCTGCTCAAGGCGCGCCGCATCGAGTTCTTCGCGGTCGGCAATTACGGCATCGTAGCCGAAGACGCCCAATACAAGTTCCTGCGATTTGGTTTGCCGACCAATGCGCACACCGAACCCCGGCTGCAACTCATGGCAGCCAACGTGCTTGGACCGGAGGATGTGGTTGTGGTGGTTTCCAGCACGGGGCGCATACCGGAATTGAACATCGCGGTCGAAGCTGCGCTCGATCGTGGTGCACAAGTGATTGCCATCACCGCCAGCCAATCACCGTTGGCCAAGCGCGCATCGATCACGATCGCCGTGGATCACTCGGAAGACGTCGCCACCCAGGTGCCGATGATCAGCCGCATTCTCTACTTGCTGGTGATTGATATTTTGGCCGTGGGCGTGGCCATGCGCACTGGCGCCAATCGCGAATTGCCGGGCGTGAACGACATCGGCCATCTTGAACAGGTCGATGACGCGCAGGGGAGTGAAAACCGGCTGGCACGCATGGTCTCGCACAGTCGCGAGTAGCCCGGCGCGGCGAGTCGCTTGCGCAACGTTTGACGACATTTGCCTTGCATAAGCACAGGCCCGGAAATTGCTGGGTTAGTTGACTCGACGGCGGCGGACCGCCGTCGGAATCAAAGCCAGGACATCACGGAGACCACATTGGCAACAGATGAAAAGGATGCCCGGCTCGGGCAGGAAATACAGTCGCTTGGCCGCCTGCTGGGCGACGTGCTTCGCACCGCCAGCGGGGAAGAGATTTTTGCCCGCATCGAAAGCATCCGCCAACTGGCGGTGGGATTGCGTCGCGCCGCCGACGGGGCAAGCACAGTGCCACAACCGGGTGCGCGCCAGCTGGAACACGAACTCGATGGCCTGAGCATCGAACAAACTCTCAGCGTGGTACGCGCCTTCACCCACTTTTCACTGCTGGTGAATATTGCCGAGGACCGGCACCAGAACCGCCGCCGGCGCGCGCATCGCCGTGCGGGATCGCAGCCACAGACCGGCAGCCTGCGCCATGCATTGGAGACGCTGGCGGCGCGCGGTGTCGGCGATTCAGAAATCAAGCATTGGCTTGCGGGTGCACGCGTCAGCCCGGTGTTGACGGCACACCCGACGGAAGTGCAGCGCAAGAGCGTACTCGACTGCGAGCGCGACATCGCACGTTTTCTGACCCAGCTTGAAAACCCGGACCTGCTGCCGGAGGAGCGCGCTGATGCTGATGCATCACTGCGACGGGCCGTACTGCAACTATGGCAGACGGCAATGCTGCGGCTCTCGCGGCTGCGGGTGATCGATGAAATTGAAAACGGCCTGAGTTTCTATCGCTACACCTTCTTGTCGGAAATTCCGAAGGTGTATGCCGAGTTGGAAAAGTCGCTCGGTGGTGCGTGGCGTGTGCCGACTTTCCTGCGGATGGGGTCGTGGATCGGCGGAGACCGGGATGGCAATCCCTACGTCACGGCCGAGGCGCTGGAGGGCGCCATACGGCGCCAGGCGGGTGCCGCTTTTGAACATTATCTGGTTGAGGTGCACCGTCTCGGCGCCGAGTTGTCGTTATCGAGCCGGCTGGTAACGCCCACCGCCGCGCTACTGGCGCTGGCGGATCGGGCCCACGACGCCAATCTGCATCGCCAGGATGAGCCCTACCGGCAGGCGCTGATCGGCGTCTACGCGCGTGTTGCTGCCACGATGACCGAATTGACCGGCGCGGAACCGATACGCCGCGCCGAAGTATCTCAGCCCCCGTACCAGTCGCCGTCTGAATTTCGTGCCGACCTGGATGTCATCGCGGCATCGTTGCGGTCGCACGGCGGTGGTGCGATGGCGGAAGGGCGGCTCGATTCGCTGCGATATGCCATTGATATTTTTGGTTTTCACCTTGCCTCGCTGGATCTGCGCCAAAACTCGGACGTGCACGAGGCGGTTGTGGCCGAGCTGTTTGCCAAGGCGGCGGTGTGCCCGGATTACCTTGCGCTGGATGAGGACGCGCGGGTGGCCGTCCTGTTGCAGGAACTCGACAATCCGCGACCGCTGACGGTAACGGGCGAAACATATAGCGAACTCACAGTGGGAGAGCTGGCGGTATTTCGCACGGCGGCGGCGATCAACGCCCGCTACGGACCTGATGCCATCCCGCAGGCCATCATCTCAAAGGGCCAGTCGGTCAGCGATTTGTTGGAACTGGGACTGTTGCTCAAAGAGACCGGATCCGTGGTGATGCGCGCAGGCCGGCAGCAACCGCTGCTGGCCATCATTCCCCTGTTCGAAACCATCGGGGACCTGCGTGCCTGTTGCGATGTGATGCGTGCCGCATTCGCCCTGCCCAAGTACCGCGCATGGCTTGAGGCGCAGGGCGGACTGCAGGAAATCATGCTGGGCTATTCCGACAGCAACAAGGACGGTGGCTATTTGACTGCCAACTGGGAGCTGTACCGGGCCCAGAAGGGGCTGGTGGACCTTGCCCGCGAATCCGGCGTTCGCCTGCGCCTTTTCCACGGGCGCGGCGGTACGGTCGGTCGCGGCGGCGGCCCCACCTTCGAGGCAATCCTGGCCCAGCCGGATGGCGCCTCCGAAGCGGGCCTGCGTATCACCGAGCAGGGCGAAGTGATCGCGGCCAAGTACTCCGATGCCGAATTGGGCCGGCGCAATTTTGAGACGCTGGTGTCAGCCGCGTTGCTGGCCAACTTTCCCGCCGAGTCGCGTCACGAAGATCCGCGCTGGTGGGCGGCGATGAATGAGTTGGGTGAACTCGCCTGTAATGCCTATCGCAAACTGGTCTTCGACACGCCGGGATTTGTGGAGTTTTTCCGCGCGGCAACGCCCATCGGCGAAATCGCGGGTCTCAATATCGGCAGCCGGCCCGCGTCACGAAAACCTTCCACCTCCATTGCCGACTTGCGCGCCATTCCCTGGGTGTTCAGCTGGAGTCAATGCCGATTGTCGATCCCGGGCTGGTATGGGTTCGGCTCGGCGATGCAGGCCTGGATGCAAAATCATCCGGAGGGTGAGGACCGGGCAATTGAACTGCTTCGGCAGATGTACGGGGAGTGGCCGTTCTTTCGCACCGTGCTTGCCAACATGGACATGGTGCTCGCCAAGACCGACCTTTCCATTGCGGCCAGATATGCCGGGCTGGTTAACGACGAGGCACTGTCGAAGTCAGTTTTTGGCACTATCGAAGCGGAGTGGCACCGCACGGTGGACATCCTGTTTCGCATCACTGGCGCGACTGGATTCCTCGCCGACAACGCCGCGCTGGCGCGCAGCATCCGCAACCGCTTCCCGTACCTTGATCCGCTGAATCATTTGCAAATCGAACTGCTGCGCCGCTACCGTGGCGGACAGACCGACGAAAAGACCAAGCGCGCCATTCACCTCACCATCAACGGCCTCGCCGCTGGTTTGAGGAACAGTGGATGAGCGTGGACACAAAGAATGCCCTGCGGCATTCTTTGTGTCTCGCGAATCTGAGCGCCATGCAGGGCGCGAAGTGGGGGAGGCTGGACACGCGACAGGCCCTGCGGCCGGGCCCCGGGCAGCCCCAAAACAGCCCCAAGAAGGCGAGGGGGGTTTCGGCTATTGACCTGCTTCATTCGCCGCCGCTTTACCCGGCCCGGCTCTGACGGGCCGTGGAATCTGACTAAACAGGTGCATTCATCGCCTTTCGTCTCTCATTCGGACGTGAAGTCCAGCGACCCCCACCCAGCACAAATGCACCAAACCCCAGCACCCACGCGCCTCCCCGGCCAAAAATGCCCGGAAACCCGCGCCAATGCTGGACCTTCACCTAGGCAACCAACCTCACTCATGCCACGAATGCCCGTTGCGCTCCGTCAGCGCAATCGCCGCCGTCGGCCCCCAACTACCGGCGCCATAGGGCTTACATTTCTGTCCCGTGGATTTCCAGCCCTCGATGATGCCGTCGATCCATTTCCACGAGGCTTCGATTTCGTCACGCCTCACGAACAGCGCCGAATTGTTGCGCAACACATCCAGAAGCATGCGTTCATAGGCAATGCGCCGGCGCGACTTGTTGAAGGCGTCCCCCAGTGACAGGTTCAGCGGCACTTCCGCCAGTCTCACTTCGTTGAGCCCCGGCTTCTTGTGCATCAATGTCAGCGTGATCATTTCGTCGGGCTGCAGCTTGATCAGGAGCGCGTTTGGGGCCAGAGTCGCGCCGATGTCGGCGAAGATGTTGTACGGCGCCGGCTTGAACTGGATCATGATCTCGCTCGAGCGGCGCTGCATGCGCTTGCCGGTTCGCAGGTAGAACGGCACGCCCGCCCAGCGCCAGTTGTTCACTTCGACTTTCAGTGCGACGAAGGTCTCGGTATCGCTGGCAGGGTTGGCGCCGGCCTCTTCCAGATAGCCGACGGAACTCTCGCCGCCGCTGAAGCCGGCGGTGTACTGTCCGCGCACCGTGTGCGTGGCCACTTCGGCGGCCGTGATCGGGCGCAGCGACCACAGCACCTTGACCTTTTCGTTGCGCACGGCAGACGGCGTGAAACTGGCCGGCGGTTCCATGGCCACGAGGCACAGCAGTTGCAGCAGGTGGCTTTGCACCATGTCGCGTAGCGTTCCGGTACCGTCGTAGAAAGGCCAGCGGCCGCCGACGCCAACCGTCTCCGCCACCGTGATCTGCACCTGTTCAATGGCGTTGGCATTCCACAGAGGCTCGAATATGGCGTTGGCGAATCGCAGCGCCAGCAGGTTCTGCACGGCCTCCTTACCCAGATAGTGATCGATGCGAAATACCTGGTTTTCGTCGAAGGCGGCACCGACGGCTTCGTTGACTTTCAATGCCGAGACGGTGTCGGTGCCGATCGGCTTTTCAATCGTAATGCGGCTTTGCTTGTCGATCAGTCCGTGGTCGCGCAACGCGAGGCAGATCGGCCCGAACAACTGCGGACCGGTCGACAGGTAATAAATGACACCGCCGTCGTCCGGGCCGGCCGGCTCCAGCGCGCCGCGAATTGGCTCCAGCCCGCCGGGGGCCTGCACGTTCACCGAAACATAGCGGATGCGTTTGGCGAACGCAGCAAATTTCTCCTCGTCGAACAGCGCGCCGTTGGCCGACTTTTGAATCGCATCGCGTACCTTGGCGATGAAGTCCTCGTTCGACACCACCGAGGTGGCGGCGCCGATGAGCTGGAATCGTTGTGGCAGCAGGCCGTCGTGACCCAGTGCGTACAGCGAGGGCCACAGCATTCGTTTGGCGAGGTCGCCGGTGGCACCGAACAGGACGAGGGCGCGGCAATCGCGGGCGGGAATGGCTGCATTCATGTTGTTCTACCTGTCAGTTTTGGCAAGAGAGGCGGCGGCGCGTGCAAGTTGTTCAATAGCGGCCCAGTCGCGTGCGGCCACCAGTGCGGCGGGCGCCAGCCAGGAACCCCCGACGCAGGCAACATTTTTCAGTGCCAGAAATTGCGGCGCGCTGGCGGCGTCGATGCCGCCGGTGGGGCAGAACAGCGCCTGCGGCAGCGGACCGCCGATGGCCTTGAGCATTTCGATGCCGCCGGCCTGTTTGGCGGGGAACAGTTTCATTGCGGTGAAGCCGGCATCCAGTGCACGCATCACTTCGCCGGGGGTCATTACGCCGGGCAAAAACGGCAGCCCGCATTCACGGATCTTTGCCAGCAACTCCGGCGTGCTGCCAGGGCTCACGCCGAAGGCCGCACCAGCTGCGCGCGCTGCATCAAGGTCGGCAGCACTGGTGATGGTACCCACGCCGACAATGGCATCCGGCACGGCGCTGCGGATGGCACGCACGCAGTCAAGTGCAACCGGCGTGCGCAGGGTGACTTCCAGCACGCGGATGCCGCCGGCCACCAGCGCCTGTGCCAGCGGCACGGCGTGGGCGATATCTTCCAGCACGATCACCGGCATGACCGGGCTGGCGTACATGATTTCGCGAATCGGGGTCATGCAGGCACTCCTTCCGTGGCGCGTGGTTCAAGTGATTCGATGGATGCGAAGGTCGCGCCAAAGGTCATGGCTCCCTGTTCGGCGGCGGTGGCACTGGCGCGCGCGGCGTCGAACAATTCGCGGCCCATGCCGTAGCGATTGTGCGAGAGATCCGGTGTGCTCAGGGTCCGCCGCTGCCATTCTTCCACGGGTACGAGCGCTTCCAGCACACCGGCCTCGGAGTCCAGCCTGATCAGGTCGCCGGTACGCACCCGCCCGAGCGGGCCGCCGCCCAGGCACTCCGGCGAAACGTGGATGGCGGCGGGCACCTTGCCCGAGGCGCCGGACATGCGACCGTCCGTGACAAGCGCTACTCGGAAGCCTTTGTCCTGCAGGG
>CAYSKY010000030.1:4653-14848 GCA_964431425.1 uncultured Burkholderiales bacterium | reverse complement strand
GGGCTTCCAGGCCATTTTTGCCCTGGAAGCCGCGCCAATGCTGGACTTTTGATCTGACGACGCTGGAGACCGGCGAGTGAGCAACGTTCTCGACGTCGATAACCTGCGCACCCATTTTTTTACCAAGGCGGGTGTCGTGAAGGCGGTGGATGGTGTTTCCTTTTCCGTGGGGCGGGGTCGCATCCTGGGATTGGTGGGCGAATCGGGTTCCGGCAAATCGATGACCGGCTATTCGGTGATGGGGCTGATCGACCCGCCGGGAAGGCTGGTGGAAGGCTCCATTCGCCTCAACGGGATCGATGTTTCGGGATATACAACCAGGCAGTGGCGTACGTTGCGCGGCAACCGCGTCGCGATGATATTCCAGGACCCGATGATGACGCTCAACCCCGTGCTGCGAATTGATACGCAGATGATGGAGGCGGTCACCGCCCACGAGCGCGTCTCGGCGGCCGTCGCGCGGGACCGGGCCCGTGCGGCACTGGCCCAGGTTGGCATCGCCGCCCCCGATGAACGCCTGCTTTCCTACCCACACCAATTTTCGGGGGGCATGCGCCAGCGTGTGGCCATTGCCATTGCGCTGCTGAACAAGCCGGACCTGATCATCGCTGACGAACCCACTACGGCGCTGGACGTCACCATTCAAGGCCAGATACTGTTTGAAATGCAGAAGCTCTGCCGGGAATCGGGCACCGCCCTGATCTGGATCACCCACGACCTTTCCGTGGTGGCCGGCCTCGCCGATGATGTCGCGGTCATGTACGCCGGCCGGATCGTCGAGAAGGGCAGTGCGAATGATGTGCTGGATCGACCGTTGCACCCGTATACGCGCGGCCTGCTTGATTCGGTGCCCAGCCGGAACAAAAAGGGTATGCCGCTCAAACAGATCCCGGGCATGACCCCCTCGCTTCTCAAGATCGGCGCGGGCTGCGCGTTCCGAGACCGCTGCCCGCGTAGTGATGCGGACTGCGAAGTGGCACCGGCCATCTCCAGCCCCGTATCCGGTCACGAAGTGCGCTGTTTGCATCCTCACACCGGTGACGTGAAAGCGGGCTCTCCATGAACACCCCTTTGCTTGAACTGAGCGCAGTTTCAAAGCGGTTCCGCAAGACGCTGGACTTCGCCGGCAGGTTGGCGCAACGGCTGGGGGCAACGGTACAGGAGTCGGTGGTACACGCCGTCGACGGTGTGGATCTGCGCATCGAAAAGGGCGAAGTGGTCGGGCTCGTCGGAGAATCCGGCTGCGGCAAGTCCACGCTGGGTCGGATCGTGGTTGGATTGCATACCCCGAGCGAGGGCAGGAAAGTCTGGCGCGGCATAGACGTTTCGGCGATGGGCGATCTTGAGCGGCGCGCCATGCAACTCGAGGGCCAGATGATTTTTCAGGACCCTTATGCTTCGCTGAACCCGCGCCTGCGCGTTGAAGACATCATCGGTGAGGCGCCGCAGGTTCACGGCCTCATCAGCTCCGCCGACAAAACCAGTTATGTGGCCGAGTTGTTGCAACGGGTCGGGCTCGACGGCGCGTTGGCAAGACGATTTCCACACCAATTTTCAGGCGGCCAGCGGGCACGTATCGGCATCGCCCGGGCGCTGGCCGTCAAGCCGAATTTTCTGGTGTGTGACGAAGCGGTTGCCGCGCTCGACGTGTCCATCCAGGCGCAGGTGCTGAACCTGTTTATCCGGCTGCGTGAGGAACTGGACCTGACCTATCTGTTCATCAGTCATGACCTCGGGGTGGTGCGCCACATGTCCGACCGGGTGGTGGTCATGTACCTCGGCCGCGTTGTGGAGAGCGCGCCGGCGGACGAACTCTTCAGCGCGCCCAACCATCCCTACACGCAGGCTTTGCTGGCGGAGTTGCCTTCGCTGGATGTCCGCAAGAAGGACTTCATCGCCGTCCGTGGGGAGATTCCCTCGCCGCTTGACCCGCCATCCGGGTGCCACTTTCACCCCCGCTGCCCGCATGCGACCAGCCGCTGCCGCGATGAGCGACCCGCCCTGACTGGCATCGCCCCCGGCAGGATTTCAGCATGCCATCTGAATGCGGTCGGCTAGCACCCGCCTGCGGAATTAGAATGTTGCTTTCGAGGTTTTGCAAATGCCCATGACACCCGCCCCGCTCACCATTACCTGTCCGCGCACGTCCCACGACCTTGATGTGCCGGTGGTTTTCGATTCCCCACACAGCGGCACGCATTACCCGGCGGACTTTGACACGGTGGTTCCGCGCCTGACTTTGCGTCGCGCCGAGGACACCCATGTGGAAGCGCTCTATTCGGCCGCACCGGATGTGGGTGCGACGTTGATCGCCGCCCATTTTCCGCGTAGCTATATCGATGCCAACCGATCCCTGCTGGACATTGACGCTGCACTGCTGGAGGGCTCCTGGCCGGGGCCGGTCAACGCCAGCCGCAAGACCGAAAAGGGCATCGGCCTGGTCTGGCGGTTGCTAGACACCGGTGAACCGATCTATGCGCGCAAGCTGGGTGTGGCCGAAGTGCAGGCGCGGATCGCCAACTGCTACGCCCCCTACCATCGCGCGGTTCGCGATGCGATCAACGCAGCGCACAAACACTACGGCGCGGTCTGGCATATCAACTGCCACTCGATGCCGGCAACCTCCTCCGTTATTTCGGAGGAAGGACCGGGGGTGCAGCGTGCGGACTTTGTACTGGGAGACCGCGACGGAACCAGTTGTGCGCCGGCTTTTACCACGTTTGTTGCCCTGACCCTGCGCGGCATGGGATACGACGTGCGCGTGAATGATCCCTACAAGGGGGTTGAGCTCGTGCGGGCTTATTCCGATCCGGCCGCCAACAAACATTCCCTGCAGATTGAGGTCAACCGCAAGCTTTACATGAATGAGGAAACGCGCGAGCGGCATGAGGGATTTGATAACCTGCAGCGCAACCTGACGCGCTTGATGGAAGCCGTCGCGCGATATGCGCGCCAGAACACGCCTTCACACCATCACCACGACTGCGGCCACGACCACGGACACGGACACAAACATGAGCACTGAAATGCGCGCCGGGGCCTCCCCGTATCCCGTTGAATTGGCGCCGCCGGACATTTCGCCTTACCGCATCGGAAACTCTGGCATCGATTACGTGACCACCTTCGACTCGGGCAAGCCCGGACCGCATGTGTTGATCAATGCGGTGACCCATGGCAACGAGATTTGCGGTGCAATTGCCGTGGACCGGCTGTTCAAAATGAATGTCCGCCCCGTTCACGGCAAGCTCTCTCTTGCGTTCGCCAATGTCGCCGCCTACCTGCGTTTCGACAAAGCGGCGCCGCACGCAAGCCGTTTTGTGGACGAAGACTTCAACCGGGTCTGGACTGCGGCAACGCTGGACGGCGCACGCAAGTCGGTTGAACTGACCCGTGCCCGCCAGATGCGTCCTTTGATTGACGCTGTCGATTTCCTGCTGGATATACATTCCATGCACGACCCGCATGGACCGGTGATGATCTGCGGCCCGCTGGGTAAGGGCATCCGCTTTGCACAGGATGTCGGTGTGCCCGAATACATTGTTTCAGACGCCGGACACGCGAACGGCACCCGGATGCGCGACTACGGTGGTTTTGGCAACCCGCAATCGCACAAAAATGCGCTGCTGGTTGAGTGCGGCCAGCACTGGGAGCAAGCGGCAGAGAGCATGGCCTGGCAAACCACCTGGCGCTTCCTGTCGGCGCTGAAAATAACAGACCCCGACCTCGCGGCAGAGCAGATCGAACTTGCGGTGCCGCCGCAAAAGGTGGTGAAAGTTACCGACGCGCTGATCGCGTCCACCCTTGACTACCATTTCGCCCCGGGGCTCCGCGGGCTTTCCACACTCAACCGCGCCGGCGACCTGATTGCCACCGACGCCGGGCGGCCGGTGCGCGCGCCCTACGACAACTGTGTTCTGATCATGCCAAGCCTTGTGCACGTCAAGCCGGGTCTCACGGCGGTACGCATCGGCCGCCTGCAATAACCTGCCGGCATTGCCGGCACCAGCAGCGTCTTACTGTGCGCCCTCTTCGCCTTTTGCCGATGGCCGGATGCCAAGTTGCTTGAGTTTCCGGTATAGGTGGGTGCGTTCCAGTCCGACCTTTTCCGCCACGCGTGACATGTTTCCTTCCTCGCGCCGGATGTGGTGCAGAAAATACTGGTACTCGAACCTTTCGCGCGCCTCACGCAACGGCAGGTCGAAGGGAATTCGCGTATTCGGCCCGTGGCCTGCGCTGTGATCCAGGCCGAACTCCCGCGAAACCCGAGACACGTCCTCCGCCGCGATCTCGGAGGACAGACTCGTCAGGGCCAGCGTCTTGATTGCATTTAGCAGCACCGGCAGATTTCCCGGCCAGTCGAGGTTACGCAGCGCATTCAAAGCACCAACCGTGAATTGCTTGAGGCTGCATTCATTTGCCTCGATCATCTGCAACAAAATTGTATTGGCCAATTCCGGTATGTCCTCGGGGTGCTCCCGCAGGCTCGGAATGCGCAGCGTCACGCCCGCGAGTTGCGTCAACAGCAGGCCATCAAACTCGCCGCTTTCCGCCAGTGGCGATAACGGCTGGGATGCCGCCGCAATCAGGCGCACATTAAATTTCTCCAGTTTGCCGATCAACTGGAGCAGCCCCTTTTGTTCAGCTTTGCTCAGTCGCTCCACCTGGTCGATGAACAGAACACCATCGCGCGCATCACCCAGCAGTGCAAATGGATTCTGTGCGAGCCAGCCATTGTCGGTGCTGGCTATCCAGGGTGTGTTCTTCTGATGAAACGTCCGGCCGACCAGATCAAAACCACAGCCCGGCTCGCCGGTCAGCAGGACCGGCAGTTTCAGCCGCCCCACCTGTTCGATGCGCTGCTGAAGTTCGCTCATGATCTTTGCGCGTCCCAGATGCGCAAAACTAAGCCCCGGTTTTGGCAGCACGCGTCCACCCGCAAGCGCCTTGCCAACCGTGGACAGCAGCTTCTGCAGGGCAATCGGCTTTTCGAGAAAGTCGAAGGCACCGAAGCGCGTCGCCTCGACCGCCGTGTCGATCGTGCCGTGACCCGACATCATCACCACCGGCATGTTGAGGTGGCCGGCGGCATGCCATTCCTTGAGCAGGGTGATGCCGTCGGTATCGGGCATCCAGATGTCCAGCAACACCAGGTCAGGCCGCGCCTCGCGGCGCATTGCACGTGCAGTGGCGGCATTCTCCGCAACTTTCACGTTATAGCCCTCGTCCTTGAGGATTTCGGACAGCAGTTCCCTGATTCCGATTTCGTCGTCAACCACCAAGATGTTGTTCGCAATCATGCCTGCTCCAATGCCTGTTTCATCATACGTCTATTGTGGGGCGCCCGCGTGTGATGGCGCTGTCCCGGAGGGCAGGGCGATCAAGACCCGCGCACCATGCGGCTTTACGTTGGCGATCGTGACAAGGCCGCCATGCTCTTCAATGATCTTTTTCACAATTGCCAGCCCCAGCCCGGTACCCTTCGGCTTGCTGGTGACATAGGGTTCGAAAATCCGGCCCAGCAGATCCTCGCGAATACCGGAACCGTTGTCTTCCACGATCAGCTGGACGCGCTCGTCAAGCGCCTGGGTGCGAACCACCAGCTTGGGCGAAGTGACACCCGCCAGCGCATCCAGTGCGTTTTGCATGAGGTTGTGAATGACCTGCCGCAGCAGCGATGCATCCGCCTGAATGGCTGGCAGCGAGGTATCCAGGCTCACCTCCATCCTCACGCTCATCGCCTCGTAGAGCGTAAGCACTTCGCGCAGCAGTTCGTTCAGCATCACCTCGCCGGGCACCAGCCGCGAGCTCCGCGAATACAGGCTGAAGTCATCGACCATGCCCTTCAACGCGCCAACCTGCGCAACAATGGTGGTAGTCGCGCGATGGAGCAATTCTTGATCTGCCGTTTCGAGCTTGCCCTCCAGCTTCCGCTGCAGCCGCTCGGCGGACAGCTGTATCGGTGTAAGCGGGTTTTTGATCTCGTGCGCCAGGCGCCTAGCCACCTCTCCCCAGGCGGCGTCGCGTTGTGCTTGTATCAGTCCGGTTATGTCGTCGAACACGACAACATAACCGGCGTCTATGGTGGAGGGAAGGCGCGTACCACGCAACAGAAATGTGCGCATTCCCTGTGGGCCGTCATAAGCGACGTTGCGCTCCCAGGGTTTGTCGCGGGGGGTGGCCAATTGGCTGACGATCTCATTGATCAAACCGATGGCGAGCGGCATTACCTCACCCCATTCCGGCAGTTTGATGCCCTTCAACATGGATTGGCTGACGCCCAGCATTTCTTCGGCGTTGCGGTTGATGGTGCGGATGTAGAGCCTTTCGTCCAGGGTCAGCACGCCGGAGGTCAGGTTGCTCAATATGCTTTCGAGGTAGGTCTTGCTGTTCTCCAGTTCCTGCTGTTTGCGCGCCACCACTTCAGATGCCTCGCCAAGTTGACGGGTCATGGTGTTGAACGACTGCGTGAGCACGCCAAACTCGTCGCGGCTGCGCACAGGGTTGAGTTTTGAAAAGTCGCCTTTGGCAATTGCCCGCGTTGACTCCGCAAGCGCGGAAAGTGGTGCGGCCAGCCGCTCGGAGAGAAGGAACGAAAGCGAAATCGCCGAGAACAGCGTGAGCAGCATCACCAGGGTGAGTGTCAACGCGAACAGCCTCTTGAGACCCGGTCTTTGAAGACTTAGCTGCTGAAAGTCCCTGACGCCGGCCTCGACCGCCTGCGCATCCGCAGCGATGCCCCTAGGTGGCGGCTGAATGACTTGCAAAACCCGCGGCGCCTCATGCTGGCTTTTGGGCGAAACTGGTTGGACAACTCGCAGATACAGCGCCCGATCAGACAACGCCTCCACGTTTTTTACCGGGGCCTTTTGCAGGGCATCCTTGACTTCAAGGGGGGTGGGCTTATCAGCGAAAAGCCGGACTTGAATCGCGGTCGTTGCAATCTGCCGGCCATCCGCCTCCAACAGGGTCAGTTCCTCGAAACCGTATCGATCCCGCAATTCCCGCAAAGCCGCCGCGTCATCGGCGTCACCCTCTGCAAGGCGGAAGGCGGCTTCGCGTGATTTGCGCACCAGCTCGCTCAGTGCGTTATCAAGCGCGCCCTTGCCCAGGTTCAGCGCTCCCTCCATCGCCTTGTCGACCGGCACGTCAAACCAGGAGTCGATTGAGCGATTCAGGAACTGTACGGAAATGGCATAGACCAGTCCGCCGGGAATGATGGCCATCAACGCAAATACGGCCATCAGGCGTAGTGCCAGCTTGGCACCGAACACCCGGGTGCGCAGCTTGCGCACCAGCATGAGCACCTGATATCCAATCAGCCCCAGCAAGCCCGCTGTCAACGCAATGCCGACACCGAAAAGCCACGGATAGTGCTGACTGAAGAAAGCATTGTTGCTGCTCGCCTGGAACAGGAGAAATATGAGCGCAACGCCAAGCGCAACGCATGTGAATACAATGGTTCGTACCACGGCGGTTGTACGCTGACTGGCGCTCATGGCGTATACCCCCATCGATGCCAGTCGGACGAAAGCGCCCAGTCCTTCGACGTGATTACGTTCAGCTGGAAAGGCTTGGGAAGTTGCGCGGTATCAAGCCGAAACCGCAGGGCGGCCTCGTACTTTTCCCCGGGTTTCAACTGGCCTTTGTCGGCGACGGTCCATGAGCGCACCCGCGACAGCAGCCTGCGTACATCTTCAAACGTAGTCACGTTTTGAGATATTCCGGACGTGATCACCCGGTATTGTTCGGTCAGCGGCGCATAGGAGAGACGCCGGTCCCGTCTGGCCGATATAACGGTTTGGTCCAGCCAATACCACCGCCCGCGGGTAAGCTGAAATTCCGCAACGAAATACAACGGGACCCCTTTTCGCGCCGCCTCTTGCAAAACCGGGGATAGTTGCAATTCAATGTCCGCGTTGAGCTGGTACCCTTCGTCGGTCAGTTCAATTTTTGCTGATTCAACGATTGCGCCTTCGGCATGGGCCGGGCCGGCCCAGCAGCTTAAGGCCGCCGCGATGACCAGACTGGCGCCTGCTGCGAGACGGCTAAGCTGTTTTCTCAAGCAGCGCGTAGAAAAATCCGTCATGAACCTGATCGGGAAGCAGTTGGCCATTGGTACATTGCAGGGTCGGCGTCTTGATGTCCCCTGGATGTTTGAACTCATTGGCCGCGCCATTACCAATCGGCAACCGGCGTGCGTCCGTTCTATGAAGCAAAAATTGCTCGATGACGCCCGAATTCTCCGC
The DNA here is from genome assembly GCA_964431425.1 of uncultured Burkholderiales bacterium. Classification (GTDB taxonomy): domain Bacteria; phylum Pseudomonadota; class Gammaproteobacteria; order Burkholderiales; family Usitatibacteraceae; genus UKL13-2. Next base: position 6,602 of record CAYSKY010000030.1, on the reverse strand, counting down.
GTGGAAAATAGAGCAAGTGGCGTATAACAATCTACCACCGATGCCGAGGCACTGCCAAAGCGATTCCAGCAGCCCACTCTGCTGACGCACAAAGCCCGCGATATCACTTTCCCTGCGAATCCATTTGATGTCCGGATGCCTGCGAACCACGCCCGACCCGGAACAAGGAACATCCAGAAGAATTCGATCGAACGGCTTTCCGTCCCACCAGTTGGCAGTCAGCGCCGCGTCACTGCAATAAAGGTCGGCAGCCATGCCGAGGCGCCGCAGGTTGAGTGCCACGCGCTGCAACCGCGCGCTATCGTTGTCGAGGGCGGTCAGGGCCGTATCAAATCGTTCAAGCAGTTGTCCGGCTTTTCCGCCCGGCGCCGCGCAGGCGTCCAATGTACGCATTCCCGGCTCCGGGGCCAGGATCAGCGCCGCCAATTGTGCCCCCAGATCCTGAACTGAAACCTGCCCTTCCGCAAACCCCGGCAAATCTTGTACGCCGCAGGGCGTTTCAAGCTGAATTGCCGCGCCTAGTGCCAACTTCACGGCAATTCCGCGCTCGCCAAGCAGTCGAAGATAATCTTCTGTTCGGGTGCGCCGCAGATTTACGCGAAGCCACATCGGCGGATGTTCGCGTGCGGACAGCAGAATAGCCTCCCAGTTCTCGGGGTATTCTGCCTTGCTCCGCGCCAGCCACCAGCGCGGGAAGTCATAGCGCGCGACAGTAGTTTTGAATCGCTGGCGCCGGAACTTTTCCGGTGTCCGCAAAAAGGTCCTTAATACCGCGTTTGTCAAGGACTTGGCGCGCGGAAAGCCCATCATTGAAACCGCTTCGACCGCGTGATCAACGATGGCGTGGGAGGCTGCTCGCGAAAATTGCAGTTGCGACAGGGCAACCAGCAGAAGGTGGCGCACCGGTGCATCAGCTGCTGGCTGGGACAGCAGGATGTCGATCTGTGCCGATAAGAGCCCGTAATGCCTGAGTGTATCGAAACTAATTGACCGGATAGCGCCACGATCACCAGCATCCAGTCCGGTCATCGCTGAAAGCTGGGCGTCGAGAACCCGATCAAGATTTTTCCCTGATAGCACCTGGCCCACCACGGCTGCGCAGGCCATCTGCACACAAATCATGCCTCTTTGCGCGTTGCCCGTCATGTGAATATTTCCCCGCAGGCCAACCTCATGCCGGCAAGAAGTTCCGCAGCAGCTATTCGCCGCCCACCCGGCTTTTGTAGCTTAGTCAAAAGCAACGCACCGTCGCCACACTGAACGGCAATGCCGTCACCACCCGCTCGCAAGATTGTTCCGGGCCGTGCGCCGGAATTGCCCGGCACCACCTTTGCGCTCCAGATCTTGAGCCGCATTGATTCGTAGATGCTTTCACATCCCGGGAACGGATCAAACGCCCGGATTTTCCGCTCGATTCGCGCCGCCGGCAGTGACCAGTCGATCTGTGCCTCGCTCTTTGTGATCTTGTTCGCGTAGGTTACGCCCTCCACCGGCTGCGGTCGTGCCGGCAAGCTTCCCAACCGGTCCAGCGCCTCCACAATTGCCGCCGCACCTGACACAGCCAGCCGGGCGAACAGGGTTGCGGATGTGTCATCCGGGCTGATCTTCTCCCGACGCTCCAGCAGCACCGGGCCAGTATCTAGGCCCGCGTCCATTTGCATGACGCAAATACCGGTTTCGGTGTCACCAGCCTCGATGGCACGCTGGATCGGGGCCGCGCCCCGCCAGCGCGGCAGCAAAGAGGCATGAATGTTCAGGCAGCCCCAAAGAGGGATATCAAGGACAGCGGGCGGGAGAATCTTGCCGTATGCCACAACGACCATGACGTCTGCGCGGCAATCGCGCAACATTTGCCGGGTCGCTTCGCCGGCCAAAGTGGCGGGCTTTTCAACGCGCAAACCCAGCTCTGCGGCGGACACATCCACGGCGCTTGTCGCCATGTGTTGTCC